>CALQFT020000053.1 GCA_943329925.2 Opitutus sp. GAS368 | reverse complement strand
GCTGCTGGGAACATGCGCACGGTCAGCATTGGCTACGGCGAGGATCATATTGGATTCGGGATTAACCGAAGGAAGACCATCGACGGTCGGTCAATCGTGCGACTCAATGCGGATGGTCCTAACGATCAGAGAGTAAAAGTGTTGCGGTTTGATGATGGAAACTCGCTCACGCCGCTGGCAGTGCTCATGCATGCGGTGTGTCATCCGTGTTTTTTCACTTGGGGCGACAAGGGCACTCATCCGTATCCCAAGGGGTATCCGAAGATGTCGGCCGACTTCCCTGGTGAGGCGCAATCGTTTGTTGAAATGGTCTACGGACAGAAGACCTCGGTGCTGTTTATGCAGGGCTGTGCGGGAGACATTCGACCGAACTTGCCGGGTTATCCGTACCGCTGCGCGGACGAGGCAGACATCCAATGGGCGGGACGAGACCTTGGAGGCGCAGTGGTGCGTGCTGCGGCGTTTGGCGTCACTCGTGAGCAGTTGAGCAAACGTGAGACATTTTATCAAATCCGCGTCGCCAGTGAGACCATCGATCTGCCTGGAAAAGAAGGTCTCGTGCCTGCGGAGTTGATGGCGATGAAGGTGGGGCCCTTTCTCTTCCTGACGATGCCGGGCGAGCCTATGGTGGAGTATGGATTCAAATTAGAAAAAGCCATCGCGGATCGTGCGACTCCTATTGTCGTTGGTTATTCAAACGGTAACATTGGATACATTGCCACGGAGGATGCGTACGCGGTGGGCGGCTATGAACCGAACCGCTCCGTGCTAAAGCCGGAGGCCGAGCCAATAATTCTAAAGCAACTCGGAGTGCTTGCTGATAAAGTTATGGGCGATGTGTTTGAGTCGTTTTCAAAGCATCCCAAGGATATTCAGAAGCGCGAGGCGCAAGAGAAGGCGAGGCTCAACGCAGCAAAGCCAACGCAGCCTTAAATAATTGTAGTCTAGAAGAATGCGAAAGGCTAGATGGCGCATCAATTTACAAAAGAGGAGCGTCGAACCGCGCTGTCATAACCATGATTGACACCAAAGTGCCAACCCACATCCGTCACCGCATCATCGGCGTCACCATGCTGATGGCCTTTATCCTGTATCTCGACCGCATCTGCATGGCGGAAATCGTGAAGTCCGTTTCCTTCAATAGCGAAATCAAGCTCACGCAGGAGCAAATCGGGAGCATTCTCGGCTCATTCTTTTTTGCCTACGCGCTGTTTCAAGTTCCCGCAGGTTGGGCTAGTGACCGCTTTGGAGCGAGGCCGATGTTGACTGCCTACATCGTCCTGTGGTCGGTTTGCACGGCGATGACCGGCTTTGTGACGGGCTTCGCAGGTCTGCTGGTGGTACGCTCATTGTGCGGAGTTGCTGAGGCTGGTGCTTTTCCAACATCCATGGCGTTAATTCGCAAATGGATCCCGCTTAGTGGACGCGCAAGCGCCAGTGGAATGGTTGCCTTGGGCGGGCGCATAGGCGGCACCCTCGCGCCATTTCTTACTATCTGGATGGTCGTCACCATGGGCAATTGGCGCACCTCGCTCTGGATTGATGGGTTCGTGGGGCTTGTCATCGCGGTGCTGTTTTGGAGAGTCGTGCGCTCCACTCCTCATGAGCATCCCCAAATAAATGCCGCAGAGTTGAATCTCATTGGAAGCCCGCAAGGTGAAACTCCTCTGAGCGCCCGCGAACTTAGGAGCGCGCTTTGGAGCTTTAGCAAAAGCACCAGTTTGTGGTGCAGTTCAGCCGCGCAGGCGCTGCAAAACATCGGTTGGGGTTTTCTCATCACATGGCTGCCGACATATCTTGTAACGGAGCGTGGCGTAGGTGAGATAGAAGGCGGCAAGATGCTCACTTATGTGCTCGCCTTCGGCATGGCGGGACAGATCGCAGGGGGCTACTATTGCGACTGGGCCACGCGTCGCTTCGGCCTGCGCTGGGGACGGTTGCTTCCGATGACCAGTTCCATGTTCGTTTGCGCTGCAGCTTATTTATGCTGCCCGTTTTTGGAATCCACCTGGATGCTGGTTGCTTGCTGTGCCGTGGTTTCTTTTTGTACTGATCTTGCTAACCCGGCGCTCTGGGCCTTCATGGGGGATATCGGAGGGCGTGCAACAGGCGCTGCTGGTGGTTGGGGAAATATGTGGGGCAATTTTGGCGCAAGTGCAGGCGCCATGCTCATCCCCTGGCTTATGAAAATGGGTGGTGGCGATGGTAAAGTTTTAGTCTTCTTCACCTTGGCAGGAGCCTTTGTTCTGGCTGGGCTCGTGATCCTTCCGATGGACGCCACAAAACTGTTGCTCGTCCATGATCCTGTTACCCCCAATCCAACTATTCCAGCACCAGCCTTACCATGACCCATCCCTCCGTCTCCTATCCGCAGCTTTCCGACACGCCCACCTCGCACCTGCCTTTTAGTCCGGCAGTTGTCGTGGGTGATCTTATCTTTGTCTCTGGGCAAGCCTCCGTGGACAAGGCCGGGAACATTATAACCGACTCCTTTGAAGGCGAGTTCCGGCGCAGCATTGAGAACGTCCGCCTCGTTTTAGAAGCGGCAGGTAGCGATTTGGCGCACGTCGTACAAACGAGAAACTACGTGCGTGAAGCCTCCGATTTACCTCTCTATAACCAGCTCTATCGCGAATACTTTCCAGCTCCATCACCCGCCAGAACAACCATCACTAACTGCCTCCCCCCGGATCTCAAATATGAAGTTGAGGCCGTGGCTGTGCGGAGAGTGTAGTACTCGGGAACTTTCGACGAACACCATGAGAACCCGTATGCCAACTCTCCCAGCCGAATCAAGCGGGAGTATGGTCGCGGGAATCAACCGCGGCGGGCGCGCGTAGGGAACCTTGTATAGCTCATGAATTGCAAAGTCACACAGTCCGCGCAAGAGATCAGCCCCATTATTGGCCGCGTACCTAAAGTTGGTGAAATTATTGTTTTTAATATGATAGCGCGAAGACTTTTGCTGGTCATTTCAGTGCTCGCGGTGTTTTTCGGCGGGGCCGCGTTTGCGCAGGAGCGAGCACCCTGGACGGGCTCACACATCCA
The DNA here is from genome assembly GCA_943329925.2 of Opitutus sp. GAS368. GTDB lineage: Bacteria > Verrucomicrobiota > Verrucomicrobiia > Chthoniobacterales > Chthoniobacteraceae > Chth-196. The sequence goes on along the minus strand of CALQFT020000053.1, from coordinate 17,396 downwards.
CGGCACGCCGGAGCCGCCGCCGCCTTACGTCGTTGAACGCATGTTTGCCGAACTCACGTTTAAGAATCCCCTTGATGTCACCGCATTGCCCGGAAGCGACCGGTTGGTTGTGCTCGAGGAGTCGGGGCGGCTGTTTTCCTTCACACCAAGCGCCGATCCAAAGAAGGCGGATTTTTTCGGAGAACTTGCGGCCTTTGATTCCGAGATTAACAGCTCGTATGCCCTCACGTTTCATCCGCGCTTTGCTGAGAACCGCTTTGTTTTTACATGGGTGAATTACGACCTGAAAGGTGAGCCAAACCGAGAAGAAGGGACTAAGATTATCCGGTTTCGCGTGACGGAGAGTAATCCGCCCATCCTGGATATGAAGAGCGCTAAGGTGATTATCTCGTGGCGTGCAGGCGGTCACAACGGGGGTAATATGCGTTTCGGCCCGGACGGAATGCTCTACATCTCCACCGGTGATGCGGCCCGGCCGGATCCACCTGATAAACTGGCTACTGGGCAAGATATTAGCGATCTGTTTTCAAGTGTATTGCGCATTGATGTGGAACATCCACAAGCCGATCGCGCCTACAGTATTCCACGGGACAATCCTTTTCTCGATGTGCCCAAGGCCCGTGGTGAAGTGTGGGCCTACGGGCTGCGCAATCCTTGGCGGATGAGCTTCAACCCGAAGTCAGGAGAGTTGTTTGTGGGAGATGTCGGATGGGAGTTGTGGGAGACGATTTGCCGAGTTCAACGGGGTGGCAACTACGGCTGGAGCATTACCGAAGGCAGCCAACAGGATGTACGTCCGGATCGCCCTCGCGGGCCCACTCCGATACTGCCGCCCCTTGTCGCGCATTCGCATGCAGAGGCGGCGAGTATCACCGGCGGTGAGTTTTATTATGGTGAGAGGCTGCCAGATTTGACGGGCGCGTATCTTTATGGCGACTGGCAAATGGGCACATTCTGGTCGCTGCGCAACGAGGGGGAAAAGGTGACCGAGCATCGGGAATTGGCGCGCAGCTCTTTGATGCCTGCGGGGTTCGGTGTCGGGCATGACGGGGAGTTGATTATTGCTGACCACAGGGGAGGCGGATTGTGGCGGTTTGTGAAAAATCCTTTGGCCGCTAATAACTCAGATTTCCCGCGTCGACTCAGTCGGACTGGACTCTTTAACGACACGCTAAAGCAAGCTCCCGCAGCCGGAGTTGTTCCCTTTGAGATCAACGCTGCGCTCTGGGCAGATCACGCGACGGCCGAGCGTTGGGTTGCTCTTCCGGACCAAACGAGCGTGAAGGTGGCGAGTGAGTCAAAGGGAGTCGTGCTAAAGGGTCACTGGAGTTTCCCAGTTGGGGCTGTACTCGCGAAGACCTATTCCCTTGAAATGGAGCGTGGTAATCCGGCGACAAGGCGGCGCATTGAAACGCAGATTTTGCACTTCGACGGCAGCCTCTGGGGCGCCTACAGCTACCGCTGGAATGCTGACCAAACCGACGCCGAACTAGTGCCTTCGGGCGGAGAGGATGTGACTTTTACAGTAAAAGATAAGTCACTTCCGGACGGTGAGTTGCATCAGCGCTGGCGCTTTTACAGTCGCACAGAATGCGCTCGTTGCCACACGCTGATGAATGACTTCGCACAAGGCTTCACCGCTCTGCAACTCAACCGCACCACACCGGAATACAAAGGGAACCAAGCCGATATTTTTACGGACCTCGGGCTGATGCCTGCCGAGCCTCGGCTTGCCGATCCATACGGAACCCAGGGTAGCCTCGAGGTGCGCGCCCGCAGCTATCTGCATTCGAATTGCAGCACCTGTCACCGTTACAACAGCGGTGGAGCAGTGCCCAGTTATATGAACATCGACGCTTCGCTCAAGGAGGCTGCTCTCCTTGATGTTAAGCCGGTGCAAGGGGATCTCGGTTTGCCTGACGCTCGCGTAATCGCTCGGGGCGACCCCAACCGTAGTGTCCTTCTCTTTCGCATGGCCACCGCGGGCCGGGGCCATATGCCCTATCTTGGTAGCTACCTCGTCGATGATCGAGGGTTGCTTGTCGTTCGCGATTGGATCGCCAGCATGAAGGCGAACCCTCGGGGAATCACGGCGGCAGCGGCTGCCCAACGTGAAAAGGAGCTAAATGCGCTCGAACAACTTAAGGCTGGTGATGCGACTCAAATCCAGATGCTTCTGGCCACCAACAGCGGCGCTCTCAGCCTCCTCTTTGCCATCCTCGATAACCAACTTTCTCCAAACATTCGTGCTCAAGCCATTGCCATAGGGGGCGTCGATACCGAGCCCTTGAGGCGTGATTTATTTGAACGTTTCCTCCCCGAATCCCAGCGCCGCAAAGTCCTCGGACCCGCCTTTAGGCTGGAATCATTACTCTCCATAAAAGGCGATGCCACGCGCGGGCAAGCGCTCTTTGCTGGCGTCTGTGCGGCGTGTCACCGTGCAAGCGGAACGGGGATAGATTTTGGTCCCGATCTTACCCATATCGGCACTAAATGGAATCGAGCTGCCATGATTGAGCAGATCACCATGCCCTCGAAAGTCATCGAACCGCAGTGGCTGTTCACCACGCTGGAACTTAAAGGTGGCGAGAGCAAGGCGGGTTTTGTCAGCGCTCGTAGCGAGAAAGGTCTCACACTCAAGCTTCCCGGCGGCGTTGTGGAGGCTGTCGCTGCAGGTCAAATTATAAAAGCTACGCCATCAACTGTTTCTGTTATGCCAGAAGGTCTTCTGCAAAGCCTTACAGCCAAGGAAGCCGCTGATCTTTTGGAATATCTGGATTCCCTAAAATAGCACCACAATCACACCCAAATATATATGAATTCTGCCACCACCACCGACGAAACCGCACGCCGTGCCTATTGGGCAGAGCAGATGGAGCAGGGGTACGCCTTGGTGCAACAGCTCATCGCCTTTCCCGTCCTGGAATGTGGCGAGGGGTTTGCCAGCCTGCGCGATGCCGCCGCCTCCGAGAAGGTTGAGATGCAGTTCTCCGCTTCCAAGATTGCAGGGGATCTTGAAAGGGTTTTTTTCATGAGGGAGAGCCTGGTGGGTGATGTCATCATCATTGCTCGCGCTATGAATGAACGCGGATGGATTTTGAAGATAGAGGACGGATTCCGCAGTTTGGAGATGCAGCGACAGCTTGTCCGCAAGCCCCAAGTATTCGACGCTATTCTAAAGAAATGCATGTGGGAAAATGGCGGCGAGATTCCGGGCGTTGAAATGCTCGCGCGCCGATCTATCGTGCTCACTGCGAACATCCCAAAAATCGGCACCCACATGTCCGGGTCTGCCATTGATATTTCTGTTTTGAACCGCAACGACGGCCTGGAAGTAAACCGCGGCAATCCTTATCTTGAAATGAGTGAGCGCACTCCGATGCGCTCGCCCTTTGTGGAGCCCGCGGCGATTGAAAATCGCCTTGCCATTACCGCGATGATGGAGGCGCAGGGGTTTATGCATTTTCCATTTGAGTTCTGGCACTTTAACAAGGGCGATGCTGGTGCACATATTTTCAATGGCAATCCGGCGCCGTGTCGCTACGGCCCGGTAAACTGGGATCCTCTGAGCAACAAGGTCACGCCGGTTTCTGATTCCCTCACTCCGCTCAATCCATTGGAGGCGATGAAGAAGGAAATGGATGCGGCTATGGCTCGGGTGGTAATCTGAGTGAATTATTGGCCGTTTGAGAACGAAGCCTCTACCAGTTTCCTAAACGTCTTGACGTGCGGCAATTCAAAACGGCCGTTGCGTTGCAAAAGCACCAGATCCTCGTACCCGAAAAGATTACTTACATCGCGCCATAGAAGGGCGGGCGTGCCTCGTTTTTTTGCCGCCGGCATTACTGCTCCCGGAGCGATCAGGGCGACGCCGAAACCCATGGCCACATAGCGAGTGATGACTGGCACTCGTGTGGCGCTGATGGCGATGTTGAGTTGGTTGAGCAAACCGGCTGCGGCAAAGGTGAGATCTACTTGTGATCTGTCGGAGGTATCTTCCGTGCTCAGAACTAGCGGGTGCTTCGCAATTTGTGCCACCGTAAGCCGCTTTGAAGTTGCTAGTACATGGTCCTCTGGGCAAAGCAGATGAATCGGGTAGCGAGTCAGTGGACGGGCAATCAAGGAGTTTGGAGGCAAGGCGGATGTTGTCATCCCGACGATGGCAACGTCGGCCTGACCAGACAAGAGGGCTGCCAAGGCCCCCCGTGATGGGCGATCCATGAGACGCACTCCAACGTTCGGCAACATGCGCCGATAGAGCATGAGCGGCTCGGGCAGCGAATCGCTCAAAACACCGGCGGGGGCCGCGATGGTGAGATTGCGCTGCGCCTTCTCTTTGCGGTCATCGAAGACGGAGTGCAGTGACAAAAAGCTTTCCACTAAGGGTTCAGACATCTGCACAAGCAGAACCCCATCCTCTGTCAGTGTGACCTGTTGTCCTTCGGTTATAACAAGTTCAACGCCAAACTCCTCTTCCAGCGCACGGATCTGCCGCCAGGCAGAAACAACGGACACTTTCAGAACCGCGGCCACCGCGGAAAAAGATTTTTGCCGCGAAAGTTCAACCAACGCGCGGAGCTGCCGGAAGCGGAGTTCTTTAAAAAAGCGTCGATCGGGTGTCATGATTTACCTTTAGCCTGAGAGTAAGGTGGTTTAGGAAAATTTCCATAAAAAGGTGGAGTGCGATTCGGTAGTTGGAAGGTAATGTTGTGAGGCGCTATGAAATTTCCCCCTGCACTCATCGTTCTGATTTCGCTGGCATCAGCCACGCTCTCCGCCGGCGACACAATCGTCAATGCGCAGCAACCTGATCTGCCATTGCCTGAGGGTAAGCCGATGTTCGGTTTCGCGCACGGAAATGCTCAGCATTCTGTTGTGAGCACGCGTTTTCATCCGAATGAAACAGATGCTTTGGTGAAAGCTCACTAATTTGAAAATTCACGATACAATCAATTCCATTTCTCCCACCTCACAATGAAGATCCCATCCGCCATCCTCACCCTGTTATCACTTCAGTTAATTGCTCATGCACAGAATGTTGCTCTGACACCCAGCGACGCAGGGCTGCGTGTTGAAATTGATGGGCGAATTTTTACTGAGTATGTGACCAAGGAGACGGCCCGTCCTTACATGTACCCGCTGGTAGGTGCGGCGGGCGAAAGTGTGGCCCGCGATTTTCCCATGAAAAAGGGTGTGCCAGGCGAGGAGATGTTTCTGGATCATCCCCATCATCGCTCCCTTTGGTTTGCGCACGCGAGGGTCAACGAAATCAACTTTTGGGCCGAGTATCTTGTCTTTGGAAAACAGGAACACACCGGCTTTAGCGAAATCAAAGCGGCTGGAAATAAAGGGTCTTTTCTCGCGTCCACCAAATGGGTCGGGCCGGCAGGAGAAACGGTGCTGACCGATCATCGGCGCATCGTTGTCACTGCGCTGCCGGATGGAGAGAAGACGTTGGATTTTAACATCACGCTCAAGGCGAGCGAAGGCGATGTCCTTATCGGCGACACCAAGGAGGGGACCATGGCGATTCGCCTGTGCCCTTCTCTCAGTATGAACAGCTCCAAAAGCGGGGTGAACACCGGGCCTTCCACCGGACATGCGTTTAATAGCGCAGGCCAGCGAGACCATGATATCTGGGCCAAACGCGGCAACTGGGTTTGCTATTACGGCCCGGATCCGAAGGGCAACTCAGTCGGGGTTGTTATTTTCAGCCATCCTGGAAATCTGCAATCGCCCACCACATGGCATGCGCGCGACTACGGACTTTTCGCGGTGAATCCTTTTGGCGTTCATGATTTCGAACCTGAAAAGCCGCCCGGCGCAGGGGATTACACCATCAAAAAGGGGGAATCTCTGACATTGCGCTACCGCATCTACTTTGCGAAAGGCCAGCCCAAGGCGGAGTCTCTAGACGTGAGATTTCAAGATTACGCCTTGGGGAAATAGTGGGCTTTCTCTGTCGGGCCTCGTTGGGTGCGGGGCGGAGGGAGACGCTCTAAAGGCCCAAAAACTTGCCCCTTTATTTTAGAGCGGCTTCCAGCATGCGGTAGGCTTTCTCCCGGATGTCGTCTGGGAAATCGTGATGGCAATCGGGATGCTCGATTTGGAGCGCATTGGTTTGTTTGTGCAATTCGTAAATCGCGCGCGCGGAGTGTGCTACCCGATCGACACTTTGCCATTGAAAGTTCGCATCCTTGAGTGGGGCGCTGATTAAAACAGCACGAGGAGCAAGGGCACCGACCATCTCGGAAAAGTCGAATGGAATGTCCGTCAGTCTGTCCGCATATTCCGCCAGACGCGGCATATAACGGTTCTGGCACCAACCCTTCCCAAACTGCCACACCGTCGGACTTCCTGCGTAATAGTCCAGATATGAGTCTAGTCCGCAACTAGATACAACCGCCTTAATTCGAGGTTCGAACACAGCGGTGTAAACCGCATTGTGCCCACCCAGCGAGTGCCCGATCGCGCCGTAACCGTCCCGCTTCACAAACGGCAGTGTTTCTAAAACGTCCAGCGCCCGGATGTTGTCCCAGACCGCCTTCATCGTGCCGCTGGCATAACCCAGCGCCTTTAAGTCAGGCTGATATTTGGCCAACTGCGGGTAGCTGGGCGAAATGGTGACAAAACCACGCTCCGCCAGTTCAGCGGCGTATTGGCGATTGGGTTTTCCACCCAAACCGACGACCACGTCGTTGCCCACGACATTATCGGTGGGATGCAGACAAAGAACGGCAGCAGCTTTGGAATTGGGTGCCAATGCCGCTTTGGGAATGCACAAGTACGCCGGAACCCGGCCGCCACGCTCGGCTTGATAAGTGATCCTACGCCGCACATAGGTTCCGAGGTCCTCCTCGCTTTCGGTGATCACATCCAATGGAACTTTTTTCGAGGCGCCGGGCAGGGGCCCCATGACGGACTGCATGGCGCGGAGGATTTCACTACGGCGCTGATCCCATTCTGCCAAAGTCGTCACGGGACGAATCGCACCTTGATTGTCGTGTCGGACGAGTAAGTTTTCGCGAGGCAAGCGCAACGCCGCGTGTGTGGTGCGGGTGTTGAGTTTGGCCACGTAAAAATCCCCCCCGCCAACACTGTTAAGCGTAAGTTGATCCAGTTGAAGTGCACCGGAAAAACCGCCTGCGATGAATAATCCGCCCTGGGCGTCCATCACCGTGGTGTAGGCGTTGTCCCCAGATGTGCCACCTGCTTGTGCGACCCATTCCATGCCGCCCGCCGGATTGAATTTCGACACGTAAACGTCAGTGCTCCCACGGCTGTGCATTTCCGTTCCACCGATTTTAAAAACATCGCTGAATTCGCCGGTTAGAAAGCTGTTGCCAAGTCCGTCGGTGGCCACGCCAAGGCCGTAATCCGTGCCCGGGCCCTGTCCGACTCGGCTCCAGCGAAGGGTTCCATCCGTGTCGTAATGGCAAAGAAGCGCGTCGGAATCGGTGTTGCCCGTGGTGGCGTAAACATCCGTTCCTACAAACGTCTTGCTCTTAAACATGCCGGTCGCCCAGACCCGCCCCTGGCTGTCGCAGGTGATTTCGTGAAACAAACAACTCGGTTCTCCCTGATGCTGCGCCGTCCAGCGAACATCGCCTGCGGGACTGAGTTTGGCCACGAAAGCGGAGGAGCCCTTTGGCGAGGAGAGTGCTTGGCCTCCAAAGGAGCCCTCTCCCGAAATGACTCCACCCACGTAAATATTGTCCGAGCCATCCACCGCAATGCCGTGGCCGGCTCCACCTGCTTTACCTTCGGTAACCTTCACCCACACTAGCTGACCGTCGGGATGGTACTTGGCGCAAAACAGATGCCCGCCGGGGGCATTTGGGAGTGTGAGCTCGCCGAACGTGGCATCCCCGACCACCGCGCCCGAGATGACGATATCGCCCTTGCCATCCACCGCGATCGCGTGCCCGTAATCGTATCCTTTGCCGCCCGCGGTGCGCACCCAAAGTAACTTCCCGGCCTTGTCATACGCCGTCACGAAGATGTCGTAATCGCCGTTGCCCGTAACTGTGGTGCCGCTAAAATCAGCGGTTGCCCCTTGGAAGTGGCCTGTCACGTAGCAGTTGCCTTTGGCATCTGTGGCAACTCCGTATGCTCGGTCAATGAGCGGACCGCCCGAGAGACGGGACCACAGGAAGTTCCCCTTTGGATCGAGCTTGGTCACAAAGACGTCACTCTGACCGGCTCCCATAATTTTAGTGGAACCGAAGGAGACTTCTTCCGCGCATTCGCCTGATAAAAATACATTCCCTTCTTTATCGACGGCGAGGCCTCGCACTTTGTCGTTTTTAACTCCGCCTCCCGAAGTCGCCCATTCAAAGGGGGGCGGGCTGGCAGCGGGACAAATGGAGGCGCTCAGCGAAAATAGCAGGGAAAGATAAACGGCAGTGTATGGGATGGGGGGCATCTCTTTAGAAGAGCAGGGGTTTCACAGAAAACCATCTCTTTTGCGAGACTTGGCGGAGGAATGAATTCGAGTGACTACTTTGAAAACTGTGAATGCGAGCTACAATGCTTCGTGCGGCTGGCGTTTGGAGGAAGGAAGTTTTTCCGGTTGCTGAGTGGCGTTACACGTTTTGCCAGAGGGTTTTGCTAATAATTGCAATCACCAACCTACGGTGAGGTCGGGGGCGGTTTCGCGTAGGATTTCCAAAACAGCCTGAGCATCATCTGGAATAAGTCGTTTGAAGTCAGAGTGTTCCTCGGTGCCTGTGAGAATGGCGTGGAGGCGCACGAGTACGGCGTTTCGCACCAAGGTGGGCAGCTTTCGGAAAGCGGCGGAATCCAGAAGAAAACTGCAGGGATAGCGGAAGAGTCGGGTGTTGAGATCCAAGTCTTTCAGGGAGCGTCCTTTTGCATCGCGCTTAGCATTTTTCTGAAAGGCAGCGACGAATTCCGCTGAAGGGGTGAGCGGGGAAGGAAGTGGCGCCTCCTCGGTGAAGAGCAGGTATCTGAGAAAGGCGCGGATCTGGTTGTCGAGGTAGCGCACGTGGCCGTATTCCGCAATGCGTTGCTGCCCCTCCATATGGAGGCGCGTGATGTAGTTGTGCATGTGCGTCTGGTGGTCGTGGAGAAGCAACGCGAGTGTGTCGCTGCCGGCGGCAGGAAAGAGCTTGGAGGTGGCGATTTCGTGCAGTCGATTAGACCCAATCCCCTCGCTTGTGGGGCCTGGCGAGTTGCCCCGATGCACCCAGTCCGAAGGCGCGTTGGTAACGTACCATCCGCCCCAGCGCTGGGCGATGGAGGTGCAGTGTGAAATTTCATCGGTATCCGTGGCGGTAAGAATTTCTCCGGAGACATCCGTTTCGAGTGAACGCAGCACAAACCCTGGAACGCCCATACTGCGGGCGGCGCCGTGGCATTGGATGCAGTCGTTGTTGCGCCTGAAACGCACCGGTTCATCCTTGTCCTGATGCACGGTGTAGAAAACGGTGCCCAAATCAGGGTCTACCGACGCGACCTCCATTTCGGGCGCGCCGGGGATAAATCCGATGTAGATTTCGTCGGAAAAATAGAGGGCCCTAGGATTGGTTGGGCTGATGTTGTGGCGTTGCAGTGAGGTCTTTGAGAAGACAAGCATCTGGGAGGAAACCGGTACGTTGAGCATTTCAAGAACCGCCGGTAGGTAGCCGAAGTCAGGATGAAACGGCATCCAACCCGTGGTGCGGTTTGCCCGGAGTTTAGCGGAAATTTTGCCAACGGGATCCGTGGCTTCCGCGCTGGAATAGAGAACGGGGGCGGCGTCAAATTCGAGTCTGTGGGTGCTGCCTTGGAAGTCCGCGGCGTGACTAACTGTCCCGCATAGGAAAAATACAAGGGGCCACAGGAGGACTGAAGCGAAGCGCGGTCGCACGCAAGGGGTGTTCATGGCGCTAAAGCCCGTTGAGAGGATCTGCGGCAGGTAATCCATTATTACAGACTGAGGCTTGCCCACTTAGCGTAAACTATTTTTTTGTTAGCGCTCGGATGCGATTTGACTCAAACGAAAGGATGCCACGGAGGTGTGTCCTTATTCCGCGCCCTTGGCTGGAACGCTTTAGCATTTTTCCACGAACTTGCTCCCAGAATTTCATTCACTGCGGCCTACGCTGGAATCGTGGAAAATGCGCAACTTTACGTGGCGAATGCGTAGCCGCGGCGGCTGGCCCTCACCAGTCTTGAGGCGAGCAAAGGAGCAAAAAGTAAAGTCTGTGCAGCGTTCCCAATCACTCGCTGTGGGTGAGGGGAGCGGCCCAATTTCAGCCTATCCGATAGCCAAAGCTAATCCGTAAGACCCTAGTCCCATGCATATTCAATCTTGTCCATCCCACGAGGCTCTTTCGAGAATGAAAACCTCGGTAGACGGCCTCAATGCGGCAGAGGCTGCCCGGCGTCTCTTGGTATTTGGTCCCAATCAGGTGGAAGAGATGAAGCGAGAGAGTCTGTTTTTGAGCTTCACCCGCGAGTTCATCCACTTCTTCGCGATCATCCTCTGGGTTGGAGCCGCACTGGCGTTTATCGCTGAATATTTTGATCCGGGCCAGGGCATGTTCCGGCTGGGTGTCGCCATCGTCGGCGTCATTTTCATCAACGGCGTTTTCTCTTTTTGGCAGGAGTACAAAGCCGAACGCGCGGTGGCTGCGCTGCGCCAATTGCTACCCCAGACAGTCAAGGCACGGCGTGATGGAGAGATCGTGCCGATTCCAGCCAGTAACCTTGTCCCAGGCGACATCCTGTTGTTGGAAGAAGGTAATCTGGTCCCAGCCGATTGTCGGATCTTCGAGTCCTTCGCGTTGCGTGTAAACACCGCGACGGTGACCGGTGAATCTGTGCCGAGGGTAGGCAATTCCGAACCCAGCGATGAGGCGTCCCCTCTATTTGCAAAAAACATTGTACTTGCCGGTACCTCCATAGTCTCCGGTCAGGGGCGTGCAGTGGTCTACGCCTCCGGTATGCACACCGAGTTTGGCAAAATTGCACACCTCACCCAAACCGCGGGAGAAGCTAGTTCACCGCTGCAGCGGGAGATTTCACGTCTATCGCGTGTAGTCGCAGCGCTTGCCACAGGTATGGGAATTGGGGTGCTTGTTGTAGGCCACGGCATGGGGCTGCCCGCTGGGGAGAACATGCTTTTTGCCATTGGAATTATTGTAGCCAACGTGCCGGAGGGACTGCTCCCCACGGTGACTTTGTCGCTGGCAATGGCCACGCAGCGCATGGCTAGACGCAACGCTCTGGTGCGTCACCTGCCCGCGGTTGAAGCCCTTGGCTGCACCACCACCATCTGCTGCGATAAAACCGGAACGCTCACTCAAAATTTAATGTCAGTGAGGCGCTTGTGGCTTAGCGGGGAATTCATAGAGCAACAAAATTTTGCGGCGCAACCCATTCTAATTCAGAAGAATCTGCAACTATTCCTCAATGCCGCCCTTTGCCACAACCTCAATGATGTGGAGGAGCACGGTCGACGCAGGTTCCTCGGTGACCCCATGGAAATCGCGCTGGCCAATATGGGTTGCCAAGCTGTGGGTGCCCCTGAGGGTCTCCTTGGGTTTTCGCGCATCGATGAAATTCCATTCGACGCCAACCGTAAGCGAATGTCTGTGCTCTGTCAGACGCCTCAGGGCCGCTTGCTTTGTTGCAAAGGCGCCCCTGAAACGGTTCTCGCCTCCTGCTCTTTTGTCCAGCTCGCCTCGGGCATCGTGCCACTCGATGCAGCGGCAAAAATGCGAGTGCTGGCGGCGCAGGACGTCATGACCAATGCCGGACTGCGGGTGCTCGCCTTCGCGCATTGCGCTGTTGGGGATGTCATGCCCGAAGATGAGCAAGGCATGACACTGAGCGGGATGGTTGGACTGGAAGATCCACCGCGTCCCGAGGTGGCCGATGCCATCGCGCGTTGTGCCACAGCGGGGATCCGAATCATCATGGTCACCGGAGACCATCCCCATACCGCGGTGGCTATTGCGCGTGAAATCGGGCTGGTGAAGACTCCTCAGCCCCTAGTCATCAGCGGCGAGCAGCTGCATGCCATGTCAGCGGAACAGCTGCAACTGGCCTTGGACGCGAGGGAGATCATTTTCGCGCGCGTTTCCGCAGAGCAAAAAATGCTCATCGTACAGACTCTCCAAGGCAAGGGGGAGATCGTCGCAGTCACAGGCGATGGCGTAAACGACGCGCCTGCACTCAAAACCGCAGATATCGGAATCGCCATGGGGGTAGGCGGTACCGACGTGGCCAAGGAAGCGGCTGATCTGATCCTCTTGGACGACAATTTCGCTAGCATCGTCGCAGCCATCGAAGAAGGGCGCGCCGTTTTCGAAAATATCCGCAAGTTTCTCACCTACATCCTCAGTTCCAACATTCCAGAACTCGTTCCCTATCTCGCCTTCATACTTTTCAAAATCCCGCTGCCGCTCACCATTATCCAAATTCTAGCCGTGGATCTGGGCACCGATATGGTTCCAGCGCTGGCTCTCGGAGCCGAAAAACCCGATCCCGGAGTCATGAACCGACCGCCTAGGGCGCGCGGTGAGCGCCTGCTTTCGTGGAGCCTGCTCGCTCGCGCGTACCTGTTCCTGGGCCTAATCCAAGCGGCTGTTTCCATGGTGGTGTTTTTCCTCGTTCTGAAGTCGTCCGGATGGCACTACGGCGAAATCCCCGGCAAGACCGTCCCAATCTACCTACAGGCAACCACCGCGTGCCTGGTCGCAATCGTGGTGACACAGGTCATAAATATTTTCCTCTGCCGCCACCCTTGGAAATCGTCGCTATCCTTCAATCCTTTCAGTAACCCACTTATTCTTTTCGGGATAGCTGCAGAGCTTTGCCTCATCGCATTCATCGTCTACACGCCCCTCGGTAATTGGCTCTTCGGCACGGTGCCGATTGGATCTCATGTGTGGCTGCTGGCAGTGGGCGGTGCGGCACTGATGTGGGTGATGGAGGAGGGGCGCAAGGTCTGGGTGCGTCGATCCCATGCCGCCCCAAAAGCAGGGAAATTACTGGGACCACTCGAGCTCGGCGGTAAAGGCGAGGCCTGCATTCCCAAAAGCAGGTCACCCAATGTTAAACCGCTACGCCCGCCTTATGCGCGGCGTTGATGATAGCCCCGCAACGGCAGAAGCCTTCCGTTAGCGTGGCGTTTTAAGATGACCTTCGGGGCCTTCGGGCCAAAAGGCGCCGTCACGAATCCAGCGGTGGATGGCGGCAAGCTGTTCGTCGGAGATTTTGTCTGGGGCTGGCGGCATGGCAAGCGCCTCCGCGTGCCCGAGGCGCAGCACAACATAGAGCAGGCTCTCGTCGGGTTTTCCGGGTAGAATGACCGGTTTGTGCAGGCCGGTGCTCATCGCAAGTTTACCGGTCTCCAGATTGAAGTGGCTGAACTTAGAGGCGGTCTTCGAGTTGTGGCACTCCATGCAATAGTATTCGAGCGTTGGTTTGACCTTCGCCACAAAGAAGGCTCCGTCAGACTTGCCAGAGGCTCCGACGCAGCCACTTGCGCCCAGTATACCAAGGAGAGCCGCAACGGATGCAATTGCCAAAACAAAAGGCGCAGTCTTCATTCCATGAGTCTATCAGATGATTTGGATAATCTCATACCCGAAATTTAAGCACTCGCGGATTCCCTTGCTGCGAGTCGGTGAATTGACTCAATTTAAATATTGGTTTATTTTACAATCAGCTCAATCCTACGCCCGTCTTCGGATCCAATTCCCCTTCCAGAATACCTCCCTCCCATCGCCGAAAACTTTCACGCCCTTTCGGAGTCCAAAATGTTTCGTGATTACGCCAACGCGTTTTCCGTGGGCACTGGGCTTCCGTTGAGTCTATCCACGCCCAAGACGCTGCGGCTTACCCAGCACTCGGTGGAGCAAAAGAACGCGTTTTGCTCGCTTATTTCCGATTCAAAAGGCTCATGTGAAGAATGTTACAAGCTTCAGTGCAAGATTGAAGGCGACGCGCAAATGGAGGCCAAGACGCTGAAGTGTTTTGCAGGATTATGCGAAACGGCAGTGCCCGTGAGGGTGGGCGGCAAGGTCATCGCTTTTCTCAAAACAGGCCAGATCCTTCTGCAGCGCTCCGACAAAGCAAAGTTCAATAAAATCGCACTAAAGCTCATCGAGTGGGGATCGCAGGTGGACCTCAAACTGGCAGAGGAGGCATTCTTTAACATTCGCGTGTTTTCCAAACCTCAATACGAGTCGCTAGTGAAGCTGTTGTGTATTTTCGCCGATCATCTGGCGACTTCGGCTAACGGGCTTCAATTGGCCCGAGAGCATGCCGAAATCCCCTCAATCGGGGCTGCTCGCGTCTACATAGCAGATCATGTGGAGGACGACCTCTCACTTGCCTCTGTGGCTAAGGTGGTGAATGTGAGCGCTAGTTACTTCAGTCAGAAGTTCAAGCAGTCCACAGGCATGAACTTTGTGGAGTTTGTCTCCCGCACGCGCATCGAGAAGGCGCGTAACCTCCTCCAAAATCCCAATCTACGAGTGAGCGAAATTGCCTTCGCGGTTGGCTTTCAATCGCTCTCCCAGTTTAATCGCGCATTTAAGAAGCTCACGGGGCAAAGTCCTAGCACTTTTCGGCATGACGGTGGTCGCTGAAAGCTTTTTTGGTGCAGGGGGTTAAGGTGTGGTAAGTTGGGTGGGAGGCGGCCTGTTTCGCGCATGGGGCTTAAGCTTGGTTGGGCATAGTTCGGATTCACCCCGTGGAGATGTGGGGGAAATGCGCTGTTTTTACGGGCGGATGCGTAGCCCCTATTTTCCGCGCGGCTCAGTCTCCTGCACAGCAACAGAGCCGGCAGCGATCCTTCGGGGTGCTGGTTTTGAGCGCCACACCGGAGATGAAAATCAAACGCCTCAACTGCACCCTCGCCCTGATCCTCTGCGCCTGCGCGAGCGCTCTCAGCGCCTCCGCCAGCCAGCCAACACTCAGTCCAGCTCAGATGTGCGCTCCCAGCGCCGCGCACGGTTCTCTCGCTGGTAAGTCGGAGGGCGGCAGCATCCCCAATGCGACTTCCCAAGGCAATATGGCCTGCGAAAAAACGCAGACTCCAAAAGGCGGGTTGAGCGCCTGTTGGGCGAGGTTTATCGCGAAGTTTAAAATGCGCGGGTGTTGTGGCTCTGGAGGTGAGGGGGCGATGGGTGAAGGCAAAAAAATGGAGTCCATGGGGAGCTGCTCCTCCACCTCGATGCAACACGGTGATGCCCAAACTAAATCAACACTTACGCCCGTGCGCTTTAGATAAAAAGCGTTCCCAATCTAGGTGTTGCGCCAAGGCCAGGCTCTGTAGTTTTTATTCTAAGCAAAAGCAGTAAACGCAGCAACCCAGTCCCCATCATGACCTCCAAAATTGATATCTCAAAATCCGAGCCTTCACCTTTGCCTGCAGTTTTGCGGCGCAGCGTTCGCGCGGAAACTGGGCGCGCCTCCATCATTTTTCTTGATGTTTCAGGTGTTAATTCTGGGGAGCGTATCGAAAAAATATTTACCGGCTTATCGGCTTATCATCGGGATCTGTGCTCCGACAAAGCCCCCAGACTTCCCACGGAAGTCGCGCTTGTAATTTTTGGCGGCTGGGGCCGGGTGGTGCGGGATTTTGTGGTGGAGCCACACTGCCTGTTGCCTTCGCTAAAAAGTAGCGGGCACAGCTCTATGAATGCAGCGATCACCGGCGGGACTGAATTGCGTGAGAAATGCGGGACCTTTGACACGGCCTGTGACATCGACTGGTCGGCTCCCTGGATTTTTACCATCACCAACGGCGAGGCCAGTACCCCACAAAGCCACCATTGTTGGGAACGGGCAAAGGCCTTGTTGCAGCAAGGTAAGGCGCAAAGTTCGCCTATTCTAATCGGTGTTCGTTTTTAGCCGCTTGCCCCCGTTTTTCCCCTGAATTTTATGAAAACCACCCCAGTTCAATTAGACTGTCTTGCCTCCTACGCCTCTTTACAATTGCTCCACGAGCGCTTCCTCCTAAACGGAGCAAGCCTCCCAGCTTTGTTTGCTACCATATCGGACTTCTCACGCTGTGAGCTGGCCGAGTTTGATAAATTTAAAGTCTCTCCATTCGGAAAATGGGGCGAATTTCAAAAGTACTGCGCCCTGCGGCAGGCCGAGGTTTTGGGAATACTGCGCCATGCAACAACGGGCCGCAGAAAAAGTGGCGCACCTGCTCGGACGTGCACGGAATGCGTCAGCAAAAATGATCCCACGGGGGGCGCCTGCAGCGCGTGCCTGGCCTCTTTAGATACGTACTTTGGCGC
Source organism: Opitutus sp. GAS368 (assembly GCA_943329925.2). Taxonomy (GTDB): domain Bacteria; phylum Verrucomicrobiota; class Verrucomicrobiia; order Chthoniobacterales; family Chthoniobacteraceae; genus Chth-196. Next base: position 1,128 of record CALQFT020000053.1, on the reverse strand, counting down.
GGCGGGCGAGGATGCCTCCGAGTGTTCCTCGGGAGAATGTTCGGGCAAAAAAGCTGGCCGCTGCCTCGGCACCTGCCAGCTAGCGAGCTAGCGGGGAAATCTCGTTTGTCAGTGAAACTTGAGTTGAATTTGTGTAACGGTAAATGAAATTTTATGAATAATAAAAAAGATAAAGTAGTTTTGGGAATTTGGATGGATCACGCACATGCTCAGATTATTGAGTGCCCCAATCGAGGTATGGAGATTCGGGTTGTGAAAAATGACTTCACTCATCAGGCCAAACAGGAAAGCCTGCAAAAAGGCGAGCTGCACATGCATCACAAAGAGCAGCAACAGCAGGCAAAATACTATGCAAACTTAGCTGAGGTCATCCGGCATTATAAAGATGTAGTTTTATTCGGGCCAACTGACGCTAAAGTTGAGCTGTATAACATAATAAAATCAGATGCAGCGTGCAGTGATATTGATATAGACGTAGTTCAGTCTGATAATATAACGGAAAATCAGAAGGTGGCTTTTGTTCGGGAACATTTCTTTGGCCATTAATCCAAGGCTCACGCCCAAGTTTAGAGACTTCCCAACGCGGATGCATCGCGTGCCGTAGGGGTGCGCGAGAAAATATGAGCTGGCCAGCTCAGCTGGGATATGTAGCCCTGCTAGCTGTGGACTTGGCAGTGGTTGGGCCAAACTACTTTTGGGCGTCTGCGTGTTTGCTCACTTGTCGAAACGAGTGGCAGCAACAGCGCGCAAGGATTTTTGGGCTTCTTTGCTGGGCTGCGGGGGGCTCTAGTAGGCAGTGCGGTCTAATTTGCCGGTGGATTTCTCCTTTTTACGCAGTTGCCGGTTCCGATGCCGGAGGCATCGCGGCTGTTAGCTGGTGGTTGAGCGCAGCAACACCACCGGAATATGTCCAGAACGAACCGCATCCTGAAGGGATGCCAGCAAGTGATCCAAACCTCCGATGACGCACCCAACGCGCACTGGCATCCCGTTGGGATGCATTGTGTTTTCTACTGGCTTCCGGCGGTGTCGCTGCGCTCAACCGCCGGCTAATCGCTGGCATGCCTCCGGCATGACTGGAGGCTACGGGCCCGTGAACTCGCTCACGAGAAGGGGTTGGTGATTTGC
>CALQFT020000052.1 GCA_943329925.2 Opitutus sp. GAS368 | reverse complement strand
GCACCGACACCACTGTGATCACCGAAACAAAGGTGCGCTTGGGTTTAAGAAAACGCAGCGCTAAAAAAAGACTGAAGGGCAATTGCACAGGGAAGCTTTGAGGGAAGGAGCGTGAAATGTCTAGTGCTCTGTAAAGAGTTGCCCCCACAGAAATGGTGCGTCTTGTTTGTCCCTCAGGAGGTAAACTCGGGCGTGCTCTATTGCGCCACAGGTTGCCCGAAAGCTGCATCATTCAAATTCCAAACACGAACCCCGCCCATCATGTTGGCCGCCGCGAGATGCAGTCCGTCTGGAATGAACGCGCAACTGGATTCAAATTTATGGAATGGAGTGACCCTTCGCCGCAGTCCACAGCGCGTACCAATCCTCCCGCTCCAGTCGCAGTTGGATCGCAGCGGCAGCAGCGCGAATCCGCTCGGGCTTGTGCGTGCCGATCACTGGAAGCGCCCCTGAGGGATGTGAAAGAACCCATGCGTAAGCAAGTTGATCCACCGTGGCGCCATCATATTTTTCAGACAGCTCACTACACACGGCCTGCACCCTTTGAGAGGCCGGATGCGAGGTATCCCACAACAGTGCCCTCGCAAGAGGGCTCCACGCCATCGGGCGATAACGATGCTGCTGCGCATGGTCGAATACGCCGTCATAGATGGGATCCATGTGTAGGAGACTAAACTCCACCTGATTGGTCACCAACGGCTTGAGCACTCTAGAATTCAGCGAGTCATACTGTGTGACGCTATAGTTGGATACACCGGCGCTACGTATTTTACCCGCCTTCAGTAGACGATTAAGCCCCTCAGCAGTCTCGTCCACGGAGGCCAGCCAATCGGGGCGATGCACCAACAAAAGATCCAGATAATCAGTGCCGAGAAACCGGAGTGATTTCTCCGCACTTTTGACGATTCGCTCCGCCGTTGCGTTGTAAAAAGCAGTCTTACGATCGGGATGAAACTCGCAGGGCACATAGATCCCGCATTTACTGACAATCTGAAGCCGCTGGCGCAGAGTACTATCCAGCGCCATCGCCGCACCAAGCGCTTCCTCCACTCGGTACACGCCATAAATTTCGGCAGTGTCCACTGTGGTGATGCCTGCCTCCTCGCACACTCTGAGCCGCTGGTGGAGCCCCTCGGCCGTTCGTGTGGCTGGATCATCCAAAACTCGCCATGTGCCGAACACCAAGCGCGAGAACTCTGGACCGTTAGCAGAAAGAGAGACTTTAGGGACCATGAAGGATTAGCAAATCACATAAGACCAACCCGAATCAATCAAAGCAACGCAAGGGGGGAAAAATTGGCTCCGAAAAGACCCCCATTAGAAGCAATGGCCGCTTTGCCTCAAAACCGCCCAACAACTTCTATATATCAAACAACTGGAGTTATATACAATTCAGAATTTCAGCAAAAAAACAAACTAAATCACTCCGAGAATGTCCACACGTAGAGGTCTTCAACCTTCTTCCTCGCCCAAGGAGTCTTGCGTAAAAAGGTGAGACTGGATTTCACGCTCGGCTCCCAATTGAAGCAGCGAATGTCAATTCGCAGCCCCAACTCCTCCCAACCATAATGGGCCACCAGCGCCAAGAGGACTTTCTCCAACGTGATACCGTGCAATAAATCATTGGGATGGGCTTGTGACATGGCTCAGTATAAGGTGATAAATAGAAAAACGCTGGACTCCAAAAGAGACTGCGCCAATAGAGAAAGGGATTATGGCAAAAGGAAACAACAGTCAGAAAAAAGAAGCAAAGAAACCCAAGAAGGAAAAACCTAAAGTCCTGGCTACGCGGAAGACGAATTAGTCCGCGCCCATGACCAGAACCTTGCGCCTTGCGGTGCTATTGCTCGTGGTGGCCTCACACCCCGTCCGAGCCGCACGCAAGCCGTCAGCGGCATTGATTCAAGCTCTCGCGAAACAAGATGCTGCTGCCATTCGCGAGGCTGTGGCCTCGGGTTTGGACGCGCTAGGCTCGCGCGCAGGCAGACCCGAGGTTCCCGACGAGTTTCACCCGGTGGCTGCCGATTTAAGGCAGCTTAGCGACGCCGAAGCAAAAGAGAGCTTTGCCATCCTACTGGAACGGTTGGCGAAAGAGTTGCCGTGGACAAAAGACACGCCGCCTGAGGCTTTAAGCATGCCATTGCGGGCCGTCGCCTCGGTGCTCACGGCTGCCGCAAACACACTCCTTTGTGGGCAGGACCCCGACGGCAAAGCGCGTGCTGCAGGCACTTCGGCCGCTGCATTACTCCTCAAAGCGCAGCACGACGCGGGCGCAGGTTGCTTCCCTTTTCCAGTGTCTAAGGGGACGTCCAAGGCGAAGGCAATGGAGGTCGCCGCCCGTTTTCTGGAACAGGCAGAGAAGCAGGGGCGCCTCGAAGAGATCGTGCGCAACGGTTGGGTCTTCGACGATTTGTCAGATGGTGGCCTGCAGTTTGACAACGGCGAATGCGGCGTCGCCATGTGGGAATGGTACGCCGCCACTGACGACCCGGAGGCGCGTAAATCGGCGCTGGCCGCAACCGAATGGGCCATGAAACGCCCGCTCGTCCCGAATTGGAATTACAACAGTTTTTCCGTCAATCTCCTCGCCAAGTCATTCGCGATGACCGGTGAATCGCGTTTCCTGGACGCCTCCATACAAAAAGCACTCCTTGGCGTCATTCCGGGCCAACTCACCGAAGGCCCGCACACCGGTCGCTGGATGGATCCACACAACGCCCGTCCAGCCTACCACTACATCATGATTCGCAGCCTTGCCCGGCTCGCCTCGGTGCTTCCACCGGCACACCCGGACATGGCCACGATTAAAAATGCGCTCCAACTTGGCCTGAGTTGCCGTAATCAGGAAATCATCACAAGGGGCGTTATGAACAAGGATAAGGCGACCGAGGCGCTGCTCCTAGTCCAAACCGTCTTCGCCGCCGACACTGAATTCCTCCAGAAAACCGCGTCCAAGCGAGCGCTCGAATTGTTGGCTGGCGCGCTCTCCCAGGAAGCCCGCAGTGGGAAAATCCCGCTCTCCCCCGCCGAGTGGACGGGATTTCTAACGTACACTTTGGCACAAGGAACGAGCGGTGGACGGTGAATGAACGGAGTCTAACTTACGCCAATGTCACCGACCCGATCCACTTACATTTCCCGAGCCCAATCGGGCCGCTGTTTCAAGTGAAACAGCATCTCACCAGCCTTTGGAACGTGCAGAATGCCCTCATCTTCCTTGTTGGCAAAATCCTCCACCCGGATGGAAGCAGGATCCCTGTAACCAAGATTGATTGCCCTGCACGTTGATTCCGGAATTCCCGTGGCCAGAGTTACTTGGACCCGGCAATTCTCGCGGCCATCCACATAAGAACCAATCCCTCGCACATGAGTGGAATGCGCGAGAATGCCCCAAGGGTAGTCCTTAAATTTGTCCCATTGCTGGAGAAAGTAGTCGCGGCAATGATACCCGATCTCCGCGATGAGCGCGCCGTGCGTGAGCGAAATTTCGTGGATGTGGGGCGCGTAAATAATGAGCTCGCCTCCGTCGGCAACCACTGGCTCGAGCTTGTACATGCACTTGCCCCCAACCCAAAGCTCATCGTACATCTTCGGTGCGCAAGAGAGCACCATATGGAAGGCGCGCTCCTTGGTTTCGATATGCAACTGCCGGGAAAGCTCGCTCGCCGCATCCCACGCCCCTTCGGGAGTTCCGCAGAATAAACCAGCCAATTCACCGTGATCCACAACCATCGCAAGACAGGTCTTGGGCACTTGGACTAACGCAGCAGCGCGGTCCACCACCTTGCGCACGGGAGTCCACTTGTTGCCGATGATCATTGGATTGGTAACCACCGCGCCCAACCAATGAAAGAAGTTCAGAATCTCAGGCCCGCTCACGCCAGGAAAAAGGTACTTATTCCCACCAGAAAATCCAACGACCTCATGCGGAAACACCGGACCGCAAATAATAATGCGATCGTATTCCAACACGCTGGCGTTGATATCCACAGGAACGTCCATCGCAAAGAGACCACCGCTGAGCGCACTGATCTCATCACTACTGATGACGCCTATACGCTTGAGTGCGGCTGGGTTATCCCACTGATGATTATGGAACCCCACGCCAGCGTACCTTCCCCTGCGCTCCTCGAGTGAGATCTCCAACCGCTCACAAATCGCCTCCTCGCTCATCGGTTGATGCGTACCCAAGGCAATCATCACATCCAGTTCCCGCACAGCACCTCCGAGGTGCGCATGGAGCGTCTGGAACAATTGCCCCACCGGACACGTTCTCGTGGAATCCGGGATAATTAACACCACTCGCTTCCCTCTATACTCATCCAGCGGACAAGATTCAGAGACCAAACGGATGACGTCTGCAGGCGAAACGGAGGATCCAACAGGTGCGACGCAAGAGAGGGGGGCGGGATGTTGCATGGGCTTTAATCGATGTCTAATGCTTGGCGATACCGGTCATTCACACCGACTTCGGAAGAAGCCGTTAGATGCCCAACCTCAGCCCCGCAAGACTCACGGTTGAGGATAATCAAAGAGGCAAATTGAGGGCCGTTTTCACCAACAAATACGGACATATTATTTTGATTATCCAGGGGCGGAAATTCGAGCAAAAATCGGAACTAAGCGAGGTGAAATCAGGCTGTGAGGCAGACGTCCAAGGCAGAGAGTAACTCACCGACAGAAGCCTCGGTCTCATCACCCATGTTTGAAAGCCGGAAGGTTTTACCTTTAAGCTTTCCGTACCCGCCATCGATGATGAACCCGTGGGAGCGCTTCACTCCGGCCACCAAGGCAGCCACATCGAGCCCACGGTTATTGGAAACACACGTCAGCGACTTGGATCGATAACCCTCCGGCGCAAAGAATTCCAACCCATGACGGCGCACCCAATCATGAACCAGCGCATTTGTGCGGGCATGGCGGGCATGCCGAGGCTCAATCCCTTCGGCAAAAATATCCTCCAGCTTTGACTCCAACGCGTAAATGTGGGAGATCGACGGAGTCGATGGAGTCATGTCCTCGAGTTGATTTTTTTGGAACTCGATAAAATCAAAATAGTAACCACGCCCCGAGATGGACGCCGCCCTTCGCATGGCCTTTTCACTGGCCGAAAAAAGGGCGAGCCCCGGAGGCATCGCGAGCGCCTTCTGGGAGCCAGTGAGCAGCACATCAATCCCGAGAGCATCCATCGGAATCGGTACAACGGAAAAAGAGGAAACGCTGTCCACGATAAGGCAAACTTCAGGAAAATCTCGCAACACCTCAGCGATCTCAGCCAGCGGTGACATAACCCCGGCGGAGGTTTCATTATGAATGACAGTAACGGCATCAAATCCGCCCTGCTTGAGGTGCTCGCGGATCTGCTCCCCCCGAATGGGTTGACCCCATTCGACTTGCAGCGCGACGGCATCCTTGCCGCAGCGCTTCGAGACATCCAACCACTTATCGGAAAACGCGCCGCACATGCAGTTGAGAACCTTACCCGAACCGACCAAATTACGGATGGCCCCCTCCATGACTCCCCACGCGGAGGATGTGGAAAGAAAGACGGGCTGACTCGTCTCAAATAGCGCCTGCAGCCGGGACTGAATACCACCGTAAAGTGATTTGAAGTCGCCGCTCCGATGCCCGATCAAAGGCTTGCAAAAGGCGGCGAATGTTTTCTCGGAGACTTGGACCGGACCGGGTATAAAAAGTTTCATTAAGGTACGAGGTGATGGTGAGGCTGTGTGAGATGGCCTCGGAAATGCAAAAGAAATTGCGGAAAGCGAACACTCTGGAAGTACAGAGTGAAGCGAGGCGAGGTTGCTAGAAGCCAAGGCCAGGAGGAAGTCCCATTCCACCAGTAAGCTTACCCATCTCGGCGCTTGCCAGAGCCCTGCCTTCTTCAATGGCCTTGCGCACAGCTGTCAGGATGACCTCCTCCAACATCTCAACATCCTGTGGATCAACAACCTCTGGAGATATCTTTATGGAAATAACATCCCCGCCACCGTTGGCTACAACGGTCACCTTCCCGCCTCCAGCCGTCGCGGTGACGGTCTTCTTCCCAAGATCTTCCTGCGCTTTAAGCATTTGCTCCTGCATCTTCTGCGCCTGCTGCATCATTTTTTTGATATTCATAAATTAAATTACACCGCCTCCAAACGGGCTTTGAAAATCTCCAGCGCCTTGCGAATAAGCGGGTCATTCTTAAACTCTTCCATCGGATCCTTCGGCGCAACCTTCTCCGGTGCCGGGGGCTGGGCCACTGGACGCAATTGAACGCCCGCACGCATTCCCACACTCAGCCTTAACGGTGAGCCTGCGACTTTCTGAAGGATCCCTTCCAAAAATCCACGGTTGTTTTCCTGAGCAACATATTCAACTGCAAGGGTTTGATCTGCTGGAAAAAGAAGCTGAGCATTCCCCCCTTCAATCTCGGCAAGCACTCCCGCCTCCACCCACATAGATATCAAAGGGCGCTCCTTGCGCACCATCTCCACCATTGCGGGCCAAAGTTCTTCTACCTTCCAAACACGACTAGACGGCGATTCAGGAACCTGCGGTGCGACCGTATCCTTCACGGGCAGAATCGCCGCAGCAGAGACGGGCAGAATATTCTGCGTTTGCCCCTCGGCAACCTGATTGACCCGAATCACATCGAACTTGGGCAGCGTGGTTATCGGTGCCACTGTGGCTACAGGTGACGTCGTGGCTACCGGTGGGTGAATGGCAACGGGCTTGGCTGCAGGGGCGGCCATCGCCGCGGGCTTTGGCGACTGGGGCTTGGAGCGGACCGGAGCGGCAGCAGTACTTTTCTCGCTGGGAGAACGACCCTCGCGAATCGCGCCCAAGGCATTGAGAACTTCGCCAAGCGTGACTTGGGAGATGGCTTGAATGGCACGCAACAAGGCTACCTCCACGTACATCTGCTTGTTGGAGGCCCACTTCATGCGCTGCTCAGCTGAGGCACACAAATCGATCAACTCCAACAGACGCTCGCGATCAACATCCGCGCACTGCGCCTGAAGTGCCTCCACGACGCTACGCCCCAACTCCTCTTCAAGACCACGGGGATCCGCTTGGGCGAGCAAAAGGTTGCGCAGATGTCCGATCAAATCTCCCATCAGCTGAGTTAGGTCGCGACCGGCCTCCGCCTGTTCGTGCACCAACCGCATCGCATGAGGAGCGTCCTGAGCCAACAGCGCACCGCAGAGTTCACTTACCGTTTGACGCGAGGTGAACCCAAAAACAGAAAGCACATCCTTTTCCTCCACGGCCTCCCCACAAAACGCAACCAGCTGGTCCAGCATGGATTCTGCGTCACGCATCCCACCGTCAGCGCCGACGGCAACAGCCAATGCCGCCTCGTCGCTGAGAGCAACCCCTTCCTGCGCTGCGATATGCTTGAGATGACCGGCAATCACCGGGGCGCCGATACGCTTCAAATCGAAACGCTGGCAGCGGGAAAGTATTGTAGCGGGAAGCTTCTGGACGTCGGTGGTGGCGAATAGAAACTTAACGTGTTGAGGAGGTTCCTCCAACGTTTTGAGCAAAGCGTTAAAGGAACCGGCCGAGAGCATGTGCACCTCATCCACCAGGTAAACTTTGTAACGCCCACGGGCGGGCATATACTTCACGTTGTCGATGATGATCTCGCGCACTTTGTCCACCTGCGTGTTGGAGGCAGCGTCGAATTCCAGAACATCCAGCGAGTTCCCGCCAGCAATTTCCCGGCAGGAATCACACTTACCGCAAGGCGAAATGGTGGGCTTGTCACTGGAAAGGCAGTTGAGCGCCATGGCCAGAATTCTAGCGGACGACGTCTTGCCGGTGCCGCGTGGGCCAACAAATAAATAGGCGTGCGCCAAGCGGTTTTGCTGAATGGCATTCTTCAGCGTACGCGTGATGTGTTCCTGGCCCACCACGTCATCAAACGTCTGCGGGCGGTATTTTCGTGCAAAAACCGTGTAGCTCACAAACTAAGTATGAAGGGATTCCTCTCGATTTGCCAATGGTCTTCACACACCCCGTTCCGACTAGGCACTCGGTGCGTGTTCCGCATCATCCTTCAACACGAAGACGGTGCGTGCGTTAGCGTTAAAATCCATGATGCCGGCATACCGTCCCCACGCGACCATAGTTTGTAATATTTTCTCGGGGTTGTCGTAAGGTAGCGCGCTGGCAATATCTTTCAAAATCTGGTCCGCTTCCACCTCGTCTTGCAGGCGCAAATATTCAATGATGATGTGGAAAATCCGCAGATTATGAATCTGATCGGAAAAGATACTCCGTCTCCCGATGCGGTCGGCCGATAGAAAGCTCTGCCCCAGTTCGGTCAAGCGCACATCATTTTTGGGAGTCTCGACCAGCTCCAGTATTTCGGCCGCCTTCACAATCCCAATAGTCTCTCCAAACTCTTTGCCAATCTCGTTGGAGATGTCGTAGATATTGGTTAGATCCGGCGTATCCCTTAGTATACTGAGCAACCCAAGAATTTGTCCCACAGGAACATAAGGAATTGACTCCATCCGATTGCGCGCTCTTGAAATGGGAGCACCGGACACAATGACTGGTTCGGGAGGATGATCTGGAAGTGTCAGGGTGGTGATGGTTTCGTGGATCGTACGCACGAGACTTTGGAACTCAGGACTTTTTGAATCCCTTGGATAAGGAAGGTGATTTTCTAGAACCAAGCCCAAGCGGCCTGGGCGTGGGAATAAAATACAAATTCGGGTCGCCATCTCCACTGCTTCCTCAATGTTGTGCGTGACCATGAAAACGCTCTTAAGAGTGGCGTCCTTGCGATGCCAAAGCGTGATCATTTCATGCCGCAAATTTTCCGCTGTAAGAACATCCAGCGAACTAAAGGCCTCGTCCAAGCACAGAATGGCGGGCTCGGATACCAGGGCCCGAGCAATACCGACCCGTTGCCGCATTCCACCGGAAATTTCTCGCGGATAAGCGGCATGGTAGTTGGAAAGGCCTATGAGCTCGATGGCTTTCTCTACCGCAGCGTCGCGCTCGACGCGCGGTAGATTTTTCGCCATCAGTCCTACAGCGACATTCTGCTCCACGGTCAGCCAAGGATAGAGAGCAAAGGTCTGGAAGACCACCGAGGCGTGTGGATTTATCCCCTCCAGAGGTTGGCCATAACACAAAACTCGCCCGCTGGTGGGCTGAGCGAGACCGGTGAGGCAACGCAAGATCGTGGACTTTCCTGAACCGGACTGCCCCAACAGCGCGAGTAACTCACCCTCGTGCACGGCGAGATCAATCTGATCGAGCACCTTCATTTCGCTGCCGCCAGCGACAGTGAAAGACTTCGTGACATTGCGAAGTTCGACGATAACCGGCGACTTCTCGACGTCAGCGTACTTAAGGGAAGAGGATGTATGAAGCATGGCTAATCGAGACGGAAACGACGCTCAGCCAACGAGTAAAGCCTGCGCCATATAAGTTGGTTGGTGACAATCACAAAGAAGGACATCGTGGCGATGCAACAAAGAATCAAAGGCGTATCACCGCGCTGCGTGACCTCCGCGATGAGTGCACCAAGCCCATCAGCCTTCAACGTGGTGCCCCCCCATGTTGCCAATTCCGCCACGATACTTGCGTTCCACGCACCGCCCGCGGCCGTACACGCACCCGTCACCCAGAACGGGAAAATTGCTGGTAAAATCAGCGTTCGCCACAACGCCCAACCGCGCAACCCGTAGGTGCGTGCCGCGTCCTTGAGGTCGTTGGGAATCGCCATGGCACCAGCAATTACATTAAAAAGCAGGTACCATTGCGTCCCCATCGCGATGAGCAGGATGCTGCCCCAATTCATCGGAATTCGCCACGCCACAAAAAGACCAACGACAATCGGGAAGGTCATGTTCACCGGAAATGACGCAGCGATCTGCGCCAGCGGTTGAGCAACACGAGCCACTTTGGGATGGAACCCGATCCACACTCCCACAGGCGTCCACAGGAGCGTCGCGAGCAGCGTCATGGCGAAGACACGCAACATCGTCAAGACCCCCAGCCACGCGATGTGTCCAGCCATTTGCAGGGAAACCCCCGCGCGCACCGCTTGGACAGCCCCCACCAAACCGCGCATCGCATAGAACGCTAGAAATAAACCAAGCACCAGAAACACGCCCACATACAAAAATTGCTTAACGGCTGTGTGTCCTTTTGCGACAACCGGTTGCGGGCCGTTCCGGTGAACGCTAAGCTTGCCAAGCAATTCGCCGGCAGGCTCGAGAACTCTCTCCGAAAGCCAGCTGAGAACAACGCTCACCCGCAGTACATCATAAAACCAGGACCCAGGAGCTTGGGTGGATTCTGTAAGTTCCATTTTAAACCGATCGGCCCATGCAATGAGCGGTCGCCACACCAACTGATCGCTCGCGACGATGACCGTCAGCATCGCAATCACGGCCCAAAACGCAGCCGCATTATCGCCACGCTCCACAGCAGCTGCCATGTAGGAACCTATGCCTGGGAGCTTTATGTTCTTACCCATGACACTGATGGCTTCGCTCTGTGCCACAAAAAACCAACCGCCGCCGAAGGACATCATGGAATTCCAAAGGAGGCTGTGCATCGAGGCGGGCACCTCCAGCGTCCGGAATCGCTGCCAGCGCGTCAGGCCGAAAGTAGCGGCGGCATCCTGCAGATCTGCCGGGATTGTGACCAAAGAATGGTAGAAGCCGAAGGTCATATTCCACACCTGACCAGTGAAAATGGCGAAGATGCTGGCGCACTCCACGCCGAACAAGCTGCCCGGAAAAAGGGCCATAAACCCCGCGACTGTTGCAGATAAAAATCCCAACACCGGAACAGATTGGAGTACGTCTATGGCCGGGAGAATAAAGGCACGGGCGATGCGACTTTTGGCGGCGGCATAACCAACCCCAAAGGTGAATAGCAGCGAACAAGCGAAGGCCATCCACATCCGAAGAAGCGTGCGACCCGCGTAATAAGGAATACTCCAAACGCTCTCATCGAGCAGCGGCACCGCCTGCTCGTCGAAGTGCACAAGCATGCCACTGGCGAAATGGATAACGCTCCAACCCAACCCTATAAGCCCAAGAATAATAGCAATATCCATCAACCCAAAGCTGCCGCGGTGTTCGGCTGCTTTAAGTTGTGGAAGCTCGGTATTCATGAGGCAGTAGTCGGAAGAAGCTTGTTAAACTAATTAGAAATCGGTGCTCTGAACACTTGTTTGCGAGCGATCCGTTTCACAGATTGAATTTTGTGCGCAATCTTCTAAACTCATTTACTAGGTCCTCAGTCATTTTCCTTTATAACCGATTCTAATCGCAACTTCCTCCTCCCCCGCGAATCTCGAATTTTGTCGCCATGTCCCACTCACCCCAACTGACTCCACACCAGCTTCAGTCCCTTAACCTGTTTTGTCGTGCAGTGTCTTCTAGCAAGAACTTACGCAAATGGTTCAACTCGCTTGGCACACTTTCGTCCAATCTCCGGATGAACGCGATTATGCAAATCACCACGGAGATGCGGCGTGAGCAGGAGGATGTTGCCCTCATTGGGGCGATCTGCAGTCTATCGGATCATGACGTTTATGCGGCGGCCAAACAAGCCGTCGATGACCTGTAACCGGCTTAGCTCCGGCGGATATTAAGTGAAGCCGCTCGGCTTCGATATTTTACCTATATGGCCACCATCGCGGTGCTGGGCACCTTGGACACCAAGGGAGTGGAACATCAGTTTGTGGCGGACTGTATCAGCCGGCACGGGCATCAGGCGCTGCTCATAGACGTGGGCACCCTCGGCGCGCCTCAGATCAATCCCCACATTTCGCGCGAGGCGGTCGCCAACATGGTGGATCTGGACCTGGCATCTCTGGGCGATGATCGAGGAAAAGCGGTTGAGGCAATGAGCCTTGCCGCCCCAATGATTCTTTCTACGCTATTCAACCAAGGAAAGATACAGGGCGTCATTTCCTTGGGCGGAGGCGGTGGCACCGCCATTGCCACCTCAGGAATGCGCGCGTTGCCTTTGGGTTTTCCAAAACTCATGGTCTCCACTTTAGCCAGCGGAAACACCGCCCAATACATCGGAGCCAAGGATATCGTCATGATGCCAAGCATCGTTGATGTCGCCGGACTCAACCGCATTTCCCGCCCCATGCTCACCCGTGCCGCCGGCGCGATCTGCGGCATGGTGGAGGCTGCTCAAGCGGAAAAAGGATCTCAGGACAGGCCGTTAATTTTCGCAACCATGTTCGGCAACACCACCACAGGAGTGAACCATGCGCGCGAAATTTTGGAAGAAGCTGGGTACGAAGTCATCGTGTTCCACGCCACGGGAGTGGGCGGACGCACTATGGAGTCTCTTATAGAAACCGGCGTCGCAGCGGGAGTCCTCGATTTCACCACCACCGAGTTCGCAGATGAAATCGTGGGGGGCGTACTTTCCGCAGGGCCTACCCGTTTAGAGGCCGCAGCAAAATCCGGCACCCCAGCGATCGTAACTCCGGGATGCTTGGACATGGTTAACTTTTTCGCAAAGGAATCGATTCCAGCCAAGTTCCGCGACCGCACAATCTATGTGCACAATCCCCAGGTGACGCTCATGCGCACCAACGAGGAAGAAGCGACGGCGATTGGCGTGGCCATGGCGCAGCGCATAAACCAATCCATTGCACCTGTGAGCGTTCTATTGCCACTTAAAGGCATAAGCGCCATTAGCAGTTCAGGATACGTATTCCATGACCCCAAGGCAGACGAGGCACTCTTCTCGGCTTTGCGCAGCACCCTACGCAGTGACATCCCGGTGATCGCGCGCCAGGAAACAATCAACGACCCCGCTTTCGCCGAAGCGTGCGCTAGGGAGCTCCTTAAAAACATCGACCTAAAGGTCCAGGCCGACCGAGAGCGCCGACGGCGGGGTAACTGACCACGCGAGACTCAACGCCGGATGTGAAGCAACAACGGCGGCCCCACTTGCCCCCCGTCGCCTTTAGCCCGTAGGAAAAACGTGCGGTCGCAATCCGGCACCCACTTGGCTGCCGTTAAGAAAAACTCGCGCTCGGTTTCGCCTTCAAGAATTAGCAAACCGTTGAGTCCGACATTATCCACATAAACACCATGCGGCAGATTGCGCGCAGAGTCGTTACCTCCCAGTTCAATGCGCTCTTTAAAATCCAACCGCTCCGCAGAAACTCGCGCACTGATTGTTTCACCCGGGCGCAAAGTAAATTCCACAGGCTTACCCGCGGGTGCTGCATTGCCCTTAGGCGCCAAAACTTTTACAGTAACCTTTGGTGCGAGACCTACTTGTATCTGACCTAGTCCGGGGAAAGTGTGCCTGACAACCCGACCGTTTATTGAGCCACTCGCGACCAAGCGGTTGCGAGCCCCAACTTCCGGCGTGGGCTTTGTGAGGCCTGCCTCGGCATAAATGGCCCCCCAAGCGAACGTCTGATTAGGCTCAATAATCAATGGCGTCGTCGCGCTGAAGCCGGGAGGTAAGTCGGTCACATCAACCCGGATCTCACCTTCAAACCCGTCTTTGCGCTTTGCTGTTATTTGAAATTCACGCCCGCTTCCAGGGCTCACTGCGGGCTTTGCGCCACTTGAGATGCTGACGGTAAAATCTGGCTGAGAACGACGACAAAGCAAACGGTAGGCCGCATGGGCGTCACCAAACCCACGCGAGTCGGTAATGCGCAATTGAAAGTCACCATCTTCGGGCGCGATGAAGTGAAGAACCGAATCATGGCCACCTTCACGAGAAGAGTCGTCGTCGTTTTCGTATGGCAATCGGAAAACAGGAAGGCCGTTGGGCGGCGGTTGGGCTCCGGGTGCAAGCGGACGGACTGTGTAGACTGTCTGGCCAAGGGGATGTGCAAGCGCCGTAGTATCAAAGTAGTTCTGACGGTTGCCAATCCCGGGATAAACAGTGAAGCCCGAGTCCGGTCCATTCGGATACATCCACAACTTAAAAACCTCGCCGTTGCAGTAAACTAGTTCGTTCAACTCCATTTCGGAGTAGTGCTGAATCCGGAAGTCATTGGAGGCCTCGGAATTCTTGCCCCTAAAACTCAACCACGAGGATCGGATCGCCTGCAACGCAACCCGCTCAATCGGCTCACCCAATGCGCTCCTGATTTCTAGGCGCGAATCCAATGTCGATTTTTCACGTTCAGCAACAACTTCAAACACCCACTCTTCCGCCTTTCGCGAATGAAACAGAAAAACATCCACATCCCCTAGGTGCCCTATTTCCCCGCGGATTTCCGCCGGGATTTTAACAACCTGGGCGAGCTCCGTAACACCGTTGGGTTCAATTTCCGTAAGCACTGGGAGCGGGGTCGACTCGGAGGGTATCTCCCGAATAATTGCCTCCGGAGAGGCTGTGGAGGCAACTTCCGCACCGGGCGGCACCGGCAACGCCAATATGTCCACGGACCCGTTCATACGGGCAACCAGCAGGCGCCCTTTGTCAAGCACCTGCAGCGCCGTTACGTTGTCTGTTTGCCGAGGGTAATCTTCCAACAATTCGAGCGCCGGCAAACTCCACACCTTGAGGGAGCGATCCCATGCAGTGGTCACAAGGCGGTCTCCTTCCGGGGAAATGCCCACCCGATTAATCACGGCCTCGTGAGCGAACCGGGCTTCCAAGAGCGGATTTATTTCCGAGCGCTCCCTGCTTTTGAGCGCCCAAAGACGAATCCTCCGATCCGCGGCGACCGCCAGCAACTGGTTGCCGTCCGGCGTAAAGCAAACATCAAACACCTCTCCTTGCGGCTCCTTTAGGGTATCCAAACGCTCTCCATCCCGCACCCGCCATACCTTGACCGTTTGGTCGCCACTGGCGCTCGCAAGCAAAGAGCCATCGGGATTAAACGCCACTCCAAATACAGCCCCGTTGTGCCCGCTGAGTGTACGAAGAGGCTTCCCCGATTGCACATCCCACAGCACAATCTTTGCATCGTAACCTGCCGTAGCAAGCAGACGCTCATCCGGAGAAAAGCGCACAGTGTAAAGCAGATCAGTATGGCTGCCTTCGAATTTTAATGGAGCATCTTCGGAATCCAGACGCCACACCCAGGCCGAGCCAGACCGGCCGGCCACGCCCGAGCTGACGGCAAGCCGCTTTCCGTCCTTAGAGAACGCTAGTGACGTCACTTTCCCTGACAGCCCGGTAAGTTCTCGCACCACTTTGCGGGTCGAGAGCTCCTGTAACTCAACTTTGTGATAACTGCCCACAGCAATAAAGCGCCCGTCAGGGGACGCAGCAGCGGCGGTAACAGCCTTTGAGGGCGCCACGGGCAATGCTAAATCTGGCACCGTAACAAGGGAGAGAATTGAGACATCCGGCGCAGTCGGTCCGGGCGCACCGGCCTTTAACCATGCCTCCAAAACAGCGAGTTCCGATTCTGTTGGCTGAGGCTCTTTCTTGGGCGGCATCGCCGGCTTGCCTCGCCGAATAACCTTTTGCAGCAAACTGTCTCCCGGAGAGCCATCCGGCAAGGGGGACTTATGTTCGCCCCCTGCCTTTAAGGCGGCATAGGTCTCCAAATTCAATTCACCTTCTTTCTCTTTCCCTCCGTGGCAACCGCAACAATAGTCGCGTAAAATCGGTGCCACATCAGCGTGAAAATCAGGGACTGCACCCAACATGCGAGGTGAAATCAGAAGCAGGAACGCAAGTAAGCTCCTCATGGAAAACTTTTTCATGAACAAATATTTTAGCCGCACCTAAACTTCTTAGTGCTGGAAAAGAAACTCGCGGCTTGTGAGAAGAGACCAAAATAGATCCTCCACGGACGCCCGGCGATCCGCGTCTGGAACCCCGGCAAGCAATTTCAAATAGGCGTCTTTTTCGTACGCATTGGGTGGCCGACCGAGGCAACGCAGAAAAGCCGCTTTTACCAAAGCAGCATCGTCTCTTGGCTGCTGCAGCAGAGTGCTGACGGATCCCGTTGGCGCAGAGAGCTTGTCATTCAATGTCGTCCCGTTAGCCAGATGTAACGCCTGAATAACGCTCGGCTGACTGGATCGTTCGCACTCGCAGGTAATCTCGCGCTGGTTGCGCCCAAACGCTTTAAGAAAATACGACTTCACCGAGGAATCATACAACTGAACTGCGCGGGATCCCTTTGGATAGAACTCTGTCTTCTCGCTGGAGCCATCGCCGAGTAAAATTTCGGTGAAGGCTTCGGGCACGGCGGTGACATTGCAAATCGCATCGTTGAGAACTTCGGCACCGAGCCGCCGAGGATAATAGCGTGAAAAATAGCGCGTATCCTCCCGGTTTCGCGGCAAAGGCTCACTGGAGCGTTGGTATGCTGCGCTTTGAAGAATCAACCGCATTAGCGACTTTAGGTCGTAATGTTCTGCGACAAGAAACTCGGAGAGCGCCGAAAGGAGCGGCTCGTTGGTTGCCGGGTTGGATGCGCGCAAATCATCCACTGCGTTGACGATCCCAATTCCAAAGAACCCCGCCCAGACCCTGTTCACAATGGCCCTCGTAAAATACGGGTTTTGCGGTGCAGTCAACCAAACAGCCAACGCCTCGCGACGGTCCACTCCTTCGACATCCTTCACGGGCAAAGCATCAAGCGGCGCAGCCGGTTGCGCCCGACCGGTGCGGGGCTGAAGCAGATCCCCCGAAGGGGCAGAGTACAATGTCCGCACCCCATCCCCGCTGCGTGCATCTCCGCCCCACCCTTTAGCACGGACCCTCGCGAACAGATTTGCGAAGGCGTAGTACTGGTCGTTGGTCCACTTTTCCAGCGGATGATTATGGCACTTTGCGCAGTTAATCGAGAGCCCCATAAACGCCTGGCTGACGTTCTCTGCCATCGTTTCAGGATCCTGATGTACCGCGTAAAAGTTCGTCGCTCCCATCTCCATACTTCCCCCACGAGCCGTGATGACCTCACGAACCAAGACATCCCAGGGAACGTTTTTTTCCACTTGCGCTCGCAACCATTGCGCGTAGGTCTTCACTGCCGCCGGACGCAGGTGGGAGCCACTAATCAAAAAAAGATCCGCCCAGCGATAAGACCAATAGTCTGTAAATTCCTTACTTTTAAGTAATTCCTCAATTAAATTATCCCGTTTCTTAGGGTTGGAATCCGCGAGAAAAGCACTGACCACCTCTGGCGAGGGCAGCGCACCGGTCGCGTCCAAATGAGACCGTCGCAAAAACGTGGCGTCGTCCGCTGGACCCGAGGGAACCAAATTAAGCTGACGCAACTGTGTGTTAATCGCTGAATCGATAATGTTACGACTCGCCCATTGCGCAGGAAACGGAAGCGACTCCACTGTCATATCTTTTTCCACAGGAAATGGGGAAATTACGCGCGCCAAAACAATCCTACTGGAAAACCACGCAGAGACCGCCCCTTCGCCATACCCCGTCACCTCCAATCCCCCATTGGGATCGCTGACGCGAAGTAGCGTTTCGTCAGTCGCCGTAAACTTTGTCCAACGAGTTACATCCTCGATCAAACCATCAGCGTAATGGGCCAGAACTTGAAGCTGCGCCCTGTCCCCTTTCTTGAGTGCCAACCTTTCGGGGATCACCTCAAGTCGCTCCAACTGAGCCTCGTCCTTCCGCGGCCCCTCTGCCCCCGCCGCAATCCATTCTGCCAAAATACGGTAATCCTCCGAGCGCGGATCCAATCGACGCCCGCCTTTGTGGGGCATCGCCGCCGTGGGTTTGGTTAAAAGCAAACTGTGCAGCGGATCGCCGGTCTCAATGCGGCGCCCGAGAGCATCCCGAGTAATGTTCAAGAAATCCGCTGTAGGATCATAGGCACTCAAGCTGAGGCGGAAGCCTCCCTTTCCCGCTAATGCTCCGTGGCAACCCCCAGTATTACAGCCTGCCTTAGTGAGAATAGGGATAACGTGTCGCTGGAAACTCCAACCCTCCACAGGCGCCACCCGAGGAGTAGATGAGTTACTTACACCGGTACTAACAACTGCATTACCCTCTACCAACGTGTTTAATGGCCAGAAGAAAACGGCCAAGGCCAGAAGCAAAAAGCGGCGCATAACAAATTAGGTAAAGAGTTCACGAATCGGCGCACGTCCAAGATCCACTAAGGGAAAGGGCCTGCCCGCGGGGCCAGGCAGGAAACTCTCGTGATCAAGGCCAAGGCTATGAAAAACCGTTGCCACCAAATCCCCAGGTAGCACGGGCCGTTCAGCAGGAAAGCCTCCGATGGGATCGCTCTTTCCAATGACCCGCCCACCCTTCACTCCGCCGCCGGCAAAGGAAACTGAAAAGCATTGAGGCCAATGATCCCGGCCGCCGGCAGGATTCACCTTTGGAGTGCGCCCAAATTCGCTGAGCGCCGCGACCATCGTATTCTGCAGCATGCCGCGCTGTTGCAAGTCTTCGATGAGCGCGGAGTACGCCTGATCGTACATCGGACAGACAACGTTCTTCATGCCGTCGATAGAGGTGAAAGGCTTGGAACCGTGAATGTCCCAAGTCGTCTCGCCGAATACAGTCAGGAAAGTGTTGATTGTTATAAAGCGAACTCCGCTTTCCACCAATCGACGCGCCAGCAAACAACACTGGCCAAACCTGTTGCGACCGTAGCGATCGCGCACGGCTTCGGACTCCTTGGAAAGATCAAACGCCGAACGAGCCTGCTCGCTTGTCATAAGCTGGAAAGCCGCGTGGAAATTCTCATCCATCAAACGCGCATCCTCGCTCGCCTCAAACTGCGCCACGGCCGACTCCACAACCTCGCGCATACGCTGACGACGTTCCAACCGGACGGCTCCCATCAGGTCAGGCGGCAACAAATCCGGCACTTTAAAGTTCGGCTGAGAGGGATCCGCCATCAAGGCAAAGGGATCGTGCGCCTTGCCTAAAAAGCCGCCCGCCTGACCATTGGGAAGATTACCTCCTCCTCTCCCCATCAACTCCGGGAGCACCACGAAGGGCGGCAAGTCCCCCTTCCTCCCAAGCAGATGGCTGGCCACCGCCCCCATGTGAGGCGTCTGCACGCCGCCCGTAAACCGGCGACCCGTTTGCATAATCTGCCACCCCGCATCATGGACTGCAGCTCCGTCGTGATGGCAGGAGCGCACCAGTGAAAATTGATCCGCAATCTTAGCATGCAGCGGCAGCACTTCTGAAATTTGTATCTCTGGGGACTTTGTCGAAATGGGACGAAAAGGACCTCGCACCTCCGAGGGAGCATCCGGCTTCATATCCCAAAGATCCAACTGACTGGGCCCTCCTAAATTAAATAAGAGAATACAGGCACGCTCATCGTGGCCAGCTTTTACCGCGCCGCGCTCTTTTGCCGAGAGATACTGGGGCAGGGACAACCCCAACGCCGAAAGGGCGCCCACTTGCAGAAACTCACGTCGTTTGAGGTGACTTGTCCCACAAAGCCCAGGCTTGGATTCGGAGAGGAAATCGAACATTTCCATATCATACCCGTAATGTCTGGAGATGATTGCAGCTATGCACCATATTTTTGTATAAACACCGCATGAACAAAGATTGGTGGAGCACCGTTTCCAATCCGCACCAATGGCTGGATCTATTTGATTCACTGCCCAACGTGGTGTTCTACACAAAAGATCTTAAGAGCCGTTTCATGCGAGTGAACCAAGCCAGTGCAGAGTTTCACGGTTGCATATCCCCAGAGCAAATGGTGGGCAGGCGCGACACTGACTTTCATACTGCGAGCCTTGCGGTTCAATACATCGAGGAGGATCAGATTGTTTTTGCGTCCGGGGAACCCCTCAAGGGCCGGATCTGGTTAGTGCCTGATTCGCAGGGATTTCCGAGATGGTTTCTCTCTAGTAAATTTCCTCTGCGCAACGCCTCTGGTGCTGTAGTGGGACTTGCTGGGGTTATGTATGAGCACGCCGGAAGCGCCGGTTCCGCCTACGAGCGGTTAACTCCTGCGCTGAGTCATGTATTAAAACATTACGGCCAAGTCGTTCAGGTGAGAATTCTGGCGGGGATGTGCAACCTCTCCACGAGCCAGTTTCAACGGGAATTCCAGCGCTGCTTTGGGATCACCCCTTCGGCGTATGTTCAAGGCGTGCGAATGGTACAGGCGCGGTGGAGATTGGAACACACCAGAGATCCTGTAGGAACCATTGCATTGGAGGCAGGCTTCTACGATCAGAGCCATTTTACACGCACCTTTGCAAAGGTACATGGAATGAGTCCCCTCGCCTTTCGGAAAAGGTCGGAAGCACAGGGCTCGGAGTAGCAACAAGAGCGCAGTTCCTGGGTGAAACGCCCCACCTCTCTTGTGTTATAAACACCTCAAGGCATGGCTCAGTTACCAGAGCGGCGAACACTACAACCTGACAGTTAGACCTTGCCGAGCCGGCCATTGTATTGCCGCGCCACCCCCGCAGAGGATGCCCCTTTTTAAGTAAGCCACTCTCGTCAATGGTGAGGTAACTTTACTGGGCGCCTCATACCATCTCTTGTAGGTTTATGGATGATTAAAAAACCTCAGCGCCAGTTTTCTTCAAGATTTGGTATCAGAGGATGCAATCTGCCTGAGCGCTGCCCCAATCAAGCACGCAGATCACTAACCGCCGCTGCCGCTTACGCGAAGAGCTTGGTCACCGGCTTGGCTTTTACTAATTCGCGCGGTTGATTGAGGTGATTATGCACGATG
>CALQFT020000051.1 GCA_943329925.2 Opitutus sp. GAS368 | reverse complement strand
GTTCGTATTTTGCCTCCAACCTCCGCCTCAACACCTCAAAACATTCCGGCAATTTCCAGCCACGCAACGGACGCGCATGGTCCCACGCCCCGGGCTTTTTCTCCAATACCGCAAGATAATGCATCGGATAAAAGCGTACTTGTTCCCGGCCCCAGATCCTCGGATGCTCCGCCACCGTCCGGTTTAAATGGCACACCACTACCGCATTGTAAAAGCCCTTAACCACAACCGTGTGATGCGCGTACTCCACGGGAACTGAGTATTAACGCTCCCGCGTCCAGGCTGAAGAAATCGTGCCGTGGGGTGAAAAGCAATTTCTTGCTATCCGTTAAAACTAAGGAACTTTGCAGGACTGCCATGCCAGAAACCGCCAATGGCCGTCCTCTTCCCGCCAAACCGCAAGGAAACTCAATGTGCTGTCCATCTCACCGGTTGCCGTCGCTGCTTTAACCCGGGCACGACCCGTCATCAGGGCGATGCCCGGAGCAGGAAAGCTGAAGTTGCGCTGCTGATATTCAAAGCCGAGGTATTTGGTTTTGCCTGTAAGCAGAACCTCCATGAGCGAGGCTCTGGTATCCACCGCGCCGGTGGAATGCGCATAACGGAGATCCTCAGAAAGCAGCGAGCTCAACGTTCGTGCATCCGGCGAGCGCATTGCAGCGATTCGCGCGTCATCCGCGTTTTGCAGCGCTTTGAGCGGCGAAACGGCATCAGCAAACGCGGAAAAGGACGCTGTTAAGCATAACAACAAGGTGAATAAGGGTTTCATTTGGAATTACTTTATTAGAAAAATGGGTTGATTACCGACCAAGATTTTCGTGCAGGAACTCGAAGGTCCCGACCCCATGAATCGTGTGGCCTGCGTCAAAATACTCAATGCGGGCGCGCGCCTTTACCCCAAGCGCGTCATACAATCGCCGCACTTTTGCGTATTCAAAACTAACCCATTCGTCCATGCCGACTCCGTCCCGGTGCCCACGCTCCACCATAAAGGGACGAGGTGCGATTAGCGCGGCCATCTCGGCATAACTAAAAGTCCGGCCGAGGTTCCACTCTGAAATCTCGTATTCTGGGGTGTGGACATAGCTCATCGGCATACTCAGACTGCCCACCTTCCTCACCCACTCATTAAAATCCCCGCTGCAGATACTCAGGCAATACCCAGCCAGCACAGAGGGAGTGCGCATCGCGCTTTTTCCGCCATAACTCAGCCCGTAAAAGGCGATCTTCTCCTTGTTGACAAAAGGCTGGGAACCAAGCCACTCCAGTATCCTTTGGTGCTGGCCGTTAATGACGCTGTACAGGGTCAGTCCGAGAGGATTGAGCTTGCGCTGCAAAGTACGAAAGGCATCTCCTCCCCGATAGGGATTATGGGGGGCAAAGGTGACATACCCCTGCTCGGCCAGCCTGAGAGCGAAAGCCTGGTAGGGTTTGAACGCCTTGGAGTTAGAGTCGTCATTAAAAACATCGCCCGGCAAACCTTCCAGCCCGTGCTGGCAAACCACCACTGGACGCCTTTCGCCCGACCCAATGCCCTTGGGGATACACAGCCACCCCCAAACAAAGACATCCTCCCAGACGTCCATGGTAACTTCATAAATACCAACCTTATCATTCTCGAACAAAACACGGCTCCGGGCGTTCATTGGAACATCCGGGTCAGGCAGCTTTCCGATAACCTCACGCCAAAACCGCTGCTGCTCCTTTTGGATATGCACCGAATACGCTTCTGGATTTGAAAGGGGAAGTTTCCGCCAGAATGCACTCTCTCGCTCGGCTTCCCCGTCGGGAAACAAACTCTGGGCGTGCCTCTCGATCTCTGCCAACTGCCGTGCTAAACGCTCGAGGTCAGGCTGGATGCCGGACTTTACGGCTTGAGCCGCCTTCAATCCCAGCACCTTTGCCGCTACCTCGCCTGGGTTGAGGGAGGCCTCGTGCAGACTCAACCATTCGCCCGACTTCAACCGCCGGGCGCGCTCCACCTCCCCCGATACCGCTTCCGGCGACACAGCCCACAACTTTCCCGGCGCCGCCACTGCCCGAATACCCGAGGCGGGTACCGGTGGCACCTCCAAGACGGGATACCCACCAAGACCAACAGCCAGTTTGCGCGGTGCAATCAGACTGCCCACTTCGGCATCCCCAAAATTAGCGAGCAAACCAAAAAGGTTTCGCTCAATGGGTTCGCGCCAGATTTCCTCACGCGGCCCGAAATAACCGGAAACCACAGTGGCAAAAATCCGTTCATCTAGCGCCCCCGCGTGAAGCGCCACCAAGCCTCCCTCACCCTCACCCATCACAGCGATGGGAATACCCCCGCCGCGAGCAGTCAGCCAATCCACCGCGGCCAATACCTTCTGGACCTCATAACCAACGGGCGTGCGTCCTTGCACAAAAGCCTGGCGATAAATCCATTCGCGATGCGGAATATTTGTGCGCACACCGTACCGAGGATTGACGCTGTACTCTGACCCCCTACTAATAAGTTGGAGAATAAAGACTTCCGCCGCCTCGGGCAGATGCAAACGATCTAGCGCGGCTTCAGGAGTATCGTCGGCATCAGGGAGGCAAATGATTGCCGCCTGGGTGCTGCCTTTTGGAACAATACGCACCCCTTCAGCGCTCACCCCCGGGAGCACACTCAGGCTAAAGCGATAAAGCGTACGATGCGGCTCCTCCTTGAGCAATTCGGACTGCATTCGTGGCTGCACCCGGGCGTCAGAAAGCCCGAGCATTTGCGCCAATTTTTCGCGACTGGGACGGCGGCCAACCCTCGATTGCTCGATTCGCCGCAAAGCCATCCGATCAATACCGGCAATCATCTCCTGCGAGAGGTCCGCATGGCTTTCTAAAACACCCGTCCCCGGCAGACTCTCCGCTCCGAGGGAAAGCCTGAGCATAAGAATCACGAGCACCACTTCCAAAGAGAAACAGCGTCGACGAGAATAACAAGGGGGAGGTATCACTCCTATTTTCTAGCCGCTCAGCCCACTCACCGGCAAGCCATTGGAAAAGGTGATGAGTGAATTCAGAAATGCGGGCTACATGAACCGATTGAGACTCGAATTTTCCACTTGGGCTTATGCTTGCCCCACCACATCGAAAGGCTGAGCTCTAAATCCATCTGCAACGGCATCTGCGCAGAACGAACGGCCAGCATCATCCAAGAGCGGCAGCCCTTGTCCTTGCCTTTTCCAGCTGCTACCATCCCAAAGGCGCGATGCAAACCGAATTGACTCCAGAAGAGCTTGTTGGCGACGAGTGGGCGGCGTGGTATCGCTTGAAACCATGGAGCGATGGGCAGAAAGCAGCAAACTCTGGATAACGTATCTCACTTTAGGAAAAAGCCTTGATCCCGAACCCGATACTCAAAGTCCTTTCTTCGATGCAACATCAGCAGGTCATCGGTTTAAGCCCGATTGCCGGCTCCACTCTAAACTTTTTTTAAGTGGACTTTTGAATGACCCAAAATCCACTGCGGCATTGGTTCGGCGGTTTAAAATGTAGCTGGTTGGATTTCCAATAACTTGCCTCGAATCACCACCGCTAGGACGCTGAATCCGGTGCAAACTCACCTCGAACTAATTGCTCCACGCTCTTTCCTTTCCAGCACTCAGCGTTTGGATTACATTGACAGATCCATTGGCCCTCGCTGAACCCATGCCCGCAGCCAATCTCGATTTCGCTTGGGACCGTCCCGAAAGCGCCGAGACTCTGCGCGTCCGACTGGCAACCGAAGATTCCTCAACGTGGCTTCAGACAGTCGCCTGGCTCATGAGGGAAGCGCGAGTAGATCATGTCTGGGAGTTTTTAACACTGAGGCAGGTTGCCGAAGCGTTTCCAAAAGTCAGCCCACTGCTCGGTCGCCGGCGGCCGGTCTGGGAACATATTCTCCGGGCTGCTCATGAACTGGGACGAATCTAAAGCCTGCACCTCAATAAAGCGCGACTTCCTACGGGCTTGGTTTGAAGTGGATCAACGGTTTTTCCTGACCGGGGGAAGTACCTTGGGGTTGTTTTATTTACACCACCGAATTTCATACGACTTGGATTTGTTTACCACTTGTGAGGTCGAGACCATTGAAGTCCGAAACCTAGTCATGCGTGTCGCAAACAAAATTGGGGCGGAGTGTCAGGCGATCCGTTCGGCACTATTTCGCGAATCGGGCGCATCCCACACCACAACAGGTCTCTTTTTGGCTGCGGGAGTTGCGTACCCCTGAGCTGCTCATCAGCACAACAGCCAATGCGGCAGATGCTGCTGTCCATGAATCAAAAACGCGCCCCCTGTTGCGGCATGCCTTAAAAACTGACACCGAAGTACTTACGCAATCAATAGATGAAGAAGAAATCGAGTGCCGCAAAGTCGAGCTTGAATACTGGGCGCCACTAAAAGCTGAACTGGAACAACTGCGCAGGCAGAGACTGAATTAAGCCGCCCTCTTGATCTTCACTTTTATGGTCGGCGAAACTGGAAAAGATCATTGAGAAATTCAATGGCCGAGTTTCCGCGACAGTTGATCAGCAAACCCCTTCACCTGCATTCCCAGTTTGTCCAAATTCGCAATAGTCACGCGATCGGTTGGCCCGCTAATCCATAGAGATGCAACAGCATTACCCCGGTGATCAAACACCGGGGCGGCGGCGCAGGCGAAGGTCTCGCTTTCTTCGCCCCGGTCCAGAGCATAGCCCTGCGCCTTCGTCGCTTTCAGTTCCTGAAGATACGCCTTGGCGGAGGTGATAGTTCGGCTTGTGCGCTTGGTGAACTTGATTTGCTGAACGAAGGCTTTTTGAGCATCAGCACTCCAGTAAGCAAGCATGGCTTTGGCGGGCGCGGCCGTATGCAAGGTGAATGCATGACCGATTTCCACTACCACCTTCACCGGATGTGATGACGGGATCTGATCCAGCACCACGCCATGGCTTCCTGCCAATGTGCCTAAGAGGGCGGTCTCACCAGTGGCATCACGCAGTGCCATTAGGATTGGTGCAGCGGCTTGGGTGAGACGCTCGCCGCCCACTGCTGCGTATCCGAGACTCAGGAGCTTACGACTTGCTCGATAAGTCTTTGTGACTTCATCGCGCTCAGCGTAGCCGCGCAAAGTGAGTGTGCTCGCGATACGAAAAACCGAGTTCTTTGGCATTTTTAGCGACTCGGTCATTGCAGTTAGCGTCATGCCATCAGGCTGCCGGGTGAGCAGCTCTAATAAGTCCAAAGTGCGGTCCAAAATGGGCACCCTGTATCGGTGCAGACTGGAATGTTGATTTGAGGATTTCTTAGCGGGCATGGCCGTTTGATTATTCAACCACTGTTTGTGATTGCAAACTCAATTCCGCATTCCAGAATTCGCTAAATTTGTCATTTCAATTATGAGTTCACTAAAAAACCTTACCGTCGTTGTTACAGGTGGCTCACGAGGCTATGGAGCGGGCATTGCGGAAGCCTTCGTCAAGGCTGGTGCGCGTGTCTGGATCACCGGCCGCAATGAGACCAAACTTAACGAATCGGCGCAACGAATCGGCGCTTCCCCTTTCGTGGCGGATGTGGCTGATGGAACCGGCTGGGATAGGCTCATAGCGGATGTGGTCAGTCGCACCGGTCGCCTCGATATCCTCATCAACAATGCAGGCGAAGGGGTGAAGATAGGCTCAGCCAGCCAGCAGACAGACGAGGCTATCGCGCAGAGCATCGCAAGCAATCTCACAGGAGCCATGCTGGGCTGCCGTCGAGCCGCGGCGATCATGCAAAAGCAGGGCAGCGGCATGATCATAAACATCGGCAGTGCCTGCTCCACACACGCCTGGCCGGGTTGGAGCGTCTATTCTGCAGCAAAGGCCGGATTGCTTATGTTCACGCGTTGCCTGCTTGCTGAACTGCGACCTCATGGAGTGAGGGTCACGTCCGTTCTACCTTCATGGGGACAAACTGAATTCACCGATGCGGCAAATCTGGAACCGCGTGATCCTGAGGTGCTCTCGAAGTGCATCTCCCCTGCAGACATCGGCAATTTGCTCGTTCAAATCGCCCAACTGCCGCCACATCTAGTCACCGAAGAGATCAAGCTTTGGCCGATGATCCAACCCATGATGCAGTTATGAAGAAAAATATTCTCTTCATCTTTTTACTCCTTCCTTCCCTCCTGGCTGCGGAGGATGTCAACACGGATCTTCTCATTGTTGGCGGCAACGAATCGGCCTGCGCAGCAGCGGTACAGGCGGCACGACTGGGGGTGAAGAAAATAGTGCTGGTGAACGACATCGAGTGGCTGGGCGGACAGTTCAGTGCAGAGGGCGTTGGTTGTCCCGATGAATGGACAGTGGTGAACAACACCAAGACTTATTTTCCGCGAAGTGGTCTCTTTCTCGAAGTGCTGCGACGCATCCGAGCGCATAATTCAGCAACCTACGGGATGCCTTGCCCGGGCAACGCATTCTGCGGGACCGAAACCATTGAACCGGCAGCCGCGGCAAAGATTTTCGAGGAACTGCTCCAACCGTATGTGATTAGCGGCGCGTTACGCATCGAGCGTGGCTGGCAGCCCGTAAAGGGGTTGGTTGAAGCAGGCCGCGTGATAGGTGCGGAGTTTGAGCCAACCAAAGGAGGAACAAAACGGCTGACCATCAAGGCGCGCATTACGATGGATGCGAGCGACTGGGGCGACCTCATCCGACTCAGCGGCGCGAAACACGGCGCAGGCCCTGATCTAAAATCCCGATTTGCTGAAGCCAGCGCGCCGGAGGAATTTGACGATGCCGGCCAAAATGAAATGAATCCCATTTCATGGTGCATGGTTCTTCGTGAGACGGGCGGCAAGGACGCGACCATCCCCCAGCCCGCTACCTATCATCCTCTATCGTTTGTCGGTCTCGACAAGCTCGCGCCTTGGGTAGACAGCGACATGAGCGGCGGCATTTACTCACCGAGCGGCAACAGCCCTTACACTCACCGCCGTTTGGTGGATCGGTGGCACAATGGGTTCGCTCCCGGCACGGAAGCGACATTCTTAAACTACCCAACGCAGGACTATCCGCTTTGCCAGCTTCCTCAGCGCGTTGTTGATGCACTTGAGAATACCGAGGCTGGCGCTTCGAAGAAAAACATCGTTGAACTCACCCCAGTGCAACGCAGCATCGTTTTTGAAGATGTGAAGCAGCACGCGCTTAACATGCTGTATCATCTACAGACGGCCGTGCACGCTCGTGTGGGCGACTTTCCTCAATCATTCCGCTACATGAAACTCACCGATGAGTTTGGAACTGAGGATCGATTGCCACCGAAACCCTACATCAGGGAAGGACTGCGGCTCGAGGCACTCTACATGCTGCGTGAGCAGGACATCCGTGCAGCAACCCGCGATCCGCTCTGGGCCAAAGTCATGCCCACGGATGGCATCTTCGGGTTCCAGTTCAATATAGACTTTCATCCCACACGCCGCAGCTTTGTTGCAGGATCTAGAAACGGCCCCTGGCGCAATATCCACACCCCCACCCGCGGCTGGCACACGGACACCGACCGCTCGACCTACCCGCTGCGGGGGCTCGTACCCATCGAGATGAATGGATTGATCGGCGCTGGAAAAAACATTGGGGTAAGCAGCGTCGTACAGTCTGCGATCCGGCTGCATGGCCAAATGATGCATGTGGGTCAGGCAGGCGCCACGCTTGCTTGGCTGAGCTTGCGCGATGGTATCGAGCCGAGGGATGTCGCGAGCAATTTGGCAAAGGTCCGCGAACTGCAACTGCGCCTTGTGCGTGGCTCGGGTGGTCCTGGCATCTTACTTTGGCCTTGGCACGATCTGACGCCGGATGATCTCCATTTCGAAGCCGTGAACATGCTTGCCGTGCGTGGCATCTGGCAGCCGGATGCCGACAGCCTTTTTTTCAAACCTGAGCAAATCATGTCCCGTCGCGAGCTAGCCCGCGTACTCGCCCGTGTGTGCCGGGCCTTGTCTGTGGCGAAAGATTGGCCACGCCATGAAATGCCTTTGTACTCGGACGTGCCGGCCGATGCCCCCGATCGCGCCTTCATCGAAGCCATGGTCACTTGGGGGGAATTTCAGCCCACTGCGCCACATTTCACACCCGACGGCAAGGCGACACGCGCGACGCTTGCCGACTGGCTCAAGCGCCTTGGTTTGCCAGTCGCAAACACACTCCAAAACTACGGAACGCGCCCCCTCACTCGGGCTGAAACTGCACAACATATTTGGCGTGCGCTTCAGCTGGAACGGGAATGGTTGCCGGCACCCGGAGCATGGTTGCAACCTGGCAATGATGATGACGGAGATGGCCGCATGGATTACGACGACCCTCTTCCTTTCGATCGCGACAACAACAACATCCCGGACCGCCTTGAGCCCCCAGCCTCAGTAAAAAGGGGCTGACCCCATCAGCCACCAGAGGTCCCCCTTGCGGTTTGATTGCGAAGGAGACTGGCTATACCTTATATGGATTCACGTTTCCATATAAGCTTTATAAGAAACACTTTAGCGCATAGATTCAGCACTTAAGCATTCCTACTTTTTACAAGCACCTACAAAAACCGCATTCCGACTCGCAGCGCGAGGCAGGCTTGACGTAATCAATGACCCCGCCCAGCTTAATGGAAGTTCCCTCCCCCTATGTCTTCCCCCTCTTCCGCGTTGACGCGAGAAGCCACGGTTGCCCCCTCGGGATTCAACCGTTGGCTCGTTCCACCTGCCGCAATCGCCGTGCATATGTGCATCGGCCAGGTCTACGGCTTCAGTGTTTTTAACAAACCGCTCACCCTTGCGTTGGGTACGGACATCACCAAGGTTCAGTTTGCCTACCAGATTGCGCTGATGATGCTTGGGCTCTCGGCTGCGTTTTTTGGCAAATGGGTCGAGCGCAGCGGCCCGAGGAAAACCATGCTGGCTTCCTGGCTGTTTTTCTGTGGCGGCCTTATCATTTCATCGCTTGCCGTCCGCCTCCAGTCACTGCCCTTGCTTCTTTTTGGCTACGGCATTGTGGGCGGAATCGGGCTGGGGCTGGGTTACATTTCTCCGGTTTCAACGCTTGTGAAATGGTTTCCAGACCGCCCGGGGATGGCCACAGGCATGGCGATCATGGGGTTTGGTGGTGGTGCCCTTATCGGCTCGCCTTTGGCGCAAGAACTCATGAAACACTTCGCAAAAGAAGGAAGCACGGGCGCCGGAGAAAGCCTCCTTGTGATGGCCGCTGTTTATTCCTTCTTCATGCTCTTCGGTGCCGCTCTTGTACGGGTCCCCGCCCCAGACTGGCACCCCGAAGGCTGGGTCCCAAAAGCGGCGACACAGGCCATCACTGGCGCGAGTGTGGCAGTGGACACCGCGTGGAAAACCCCTCAGTTTTGGCTGCTCTGGATTGTTCTTTGTATGAACGTGAGTGCGGGAATCGGTGTTCTGGGACGCGCCGCTGATATGTGCCAGGATATGTTCGGGGTCTCGGCCGCCATCGGAGCCGGGTTCACCGGCTTGCTAAGTATCTTCAACATGGGAGGACGCTTCGCTTGGTCCTCAGTCTCTGACTTCACCGGCCGAAAAGCAGTGTACAGCATTTACTTTATCCTTGGAGCCGCCCTTTATGCGGTGCTGCCCTACGCACAGCAAACCCAGAACAAAACGCTGTTTGTCGCCTGCACTGCACTGATTATCAGCATGTATGGAGGTGGGTTTGCCACCATCCCCGCCTATCTGCGCGACTTATTTGGCTCCTACCAAGTCGGGGCCATCCACGGCCGTCTCATCACGGCATGGAGCGTAGCCGCCGTAATTGGGCCTGGCTTGATCAACAGCCTTTTTACCAGTCGAGTCAGCACAGGCATCCCAAAGGCGGAGGCTTACAACGGAACTTTCTATCTCATGTGCGCGCTGCTGGGAATCGGACTGGTGGCAAACCTCCTTGTCCGGCCCGTTTCGGAACGGCATCACATTAAACAGCCCTAACCCCTCTCTTTTCTTCCATGAAACTGTTGCTTTCCTGGCTCCTCGTCGCTCTCCCTCTGGGATGGGGCGTGACTCAGTCCGTCAAAAAGGCCACTCCCCTTTTCACCTCCCAGCCCGCTCAAGCCGCCGCTGCGACTCCACCTCCTTCGCCTGGACTCGTGGCGCCCACTCCGGTGAAGCCCCAGTAGTCCGGCTCTCACTTCCTGACTTTCTAAGCCGCCCTTCCGCCGACTCGCTCACGAGGACTTGCGCAGCGTAACCACCACGGCTTTGGAAACCGGCGTATTGCTGCGTTCGGCCACACTGCCAATTGGTACAAGGACGTTGGTCTCCGGAAAGTAAGTCGCCAGACATCCCTGCGGAATCGAGTAGGCGACAAGAATGAACTTTCGCGCAACGCGTTCCGTGCCATCTGTGTGATTAAAAAGGTCCACCACATCACCGGCCTTCCACCCCTCTTTACGAATGTCACCGGCGTTCATAAAAACAACGCGCCTCTCGTGGAACACGCCACGGTAACGGTCGTCCAGTCCATAGATGGTGGTATTGAACTGGTCATGACTGCGGATCGTCATCATCAAGTACTCGTCCTTCCCAAGCCTAGGAAAGGAAAGGCCGGCCACATGAAAACGCGCCTTGCCCCCAGCAGTGGCAAAACGTCCTTCGCGATTTGCATTGGGCAAATAGAAACCACCCGGAAGCCGCGCCCGAGCGTTGTATTTTGAAAACCCAGCGATGGTTTTTTCAATCGCATTGCGGATGTGATCGTAGTGCAGGCTGAAGCTTTCCCAGTCAACAACGCTGCGCGCACCCAGCGTGGCCTTGGCCATCCGGGTCACGATGGTTGGCTCGCTCAGCAGGCTACTGGAAACCGGTTCGAGTCCACCGCGGGACGCCTGAACCACACCCATGGAGTTTTCGCACGTCACAAACTGACGCTCCCCATGCAGCATATCTTGGTCGCTGCGGCCAAGTGTTGGAAGGATCAACGCCTCCCGCCCGTGCACTAGGTGACTGCGGTTGAGCTTGGTGGAAACATGGACCGTCAACTCACACCGCCGCAAAGCATCAGCCGTGTACAACGTGTCGGGCGTTGCGGAGAGAAAGTTACCTCCCATGGCGATGAACACACGGCCCCGCCCCGCGTGCATGGCCTTGATACTTTCAACCACATCCCAGCCCTCGGCACGCGGCGGCGAGAAGCCGAACACCGTTTGAATCTTGTCGAGAAATGCCGTCCCCGGCTTTTCGTAAATCCCCATCGTCCTATCCCCTTGTACATTACTGTGCCCGCGCACAGGGCACGTGCCAGCACCCGGCTTCCCGATGCTGCCCTTGATCAAAAGTAGGTTCACCACTTCTTGGATCGTCTCGACCGCATTGCGGTGCTGTGTGAGACCCATGGCCCAGCACGCTATAATTCGCCTCCTGCCCGCGATCAGATCGGCCGCTGCGCGAATCTGTTCCATTGCGAGGCCGCAACCCTCGAGGATGGCGTCGAATCCGACCGCGTCGAGCGCGGTGGAAAACGCCTCGTAGCCCTCGGTGTTGTCTCGAATAAAATCATGATCCAGCACCGAGCCCGGCGCCTTGCGATCGGCCTCCAAAAGCAGCTTCATGATTCCCTTGAGCAGGGCCATGTCCCCGTTAATGCGGACCTGCAGGAACATCTCGCTCAGCGGAGCGGTAATGCCCAGCGCCCCCTTAATTTCCTGTGGATTCTGAAAGCCCATCAGACCGGCCTCGGGCAGCGGGTTGACCGAGATTATTTTGCAGCCCTTCTCCTGCGCTTTCTGGAGCGCGGTGAGCATCCGGGGATGGTTGGTGCCCGGATTTTGTCCGAGAATGATAATGACCTCGGCTTTGGGAAAATCATCCAGAGTCACCGACCCCTTTCCAATTCCAAGGGAGTCGGAAAGAGCGACGCCGCTGGACTCGTGGCACATGTTGGAGCAGTCAGGCAGATTGTTTGTGCCAAACTCGCGGACGAAAAGTTGATAGAGAAACGCCGCCTCATTGCTGGTGCGTCCGGAGGTGTAGAAGACTGCCTCGTTGGGGCTGGCCAGCCCATTGAGGTGGCGGGCAATCAACTCGAAGGCAGCCTCCCATTCGATGGGTTGGTAATGCGTTGCACCCGGAGGCAGGTACATGGGTTGGGCAACCCTCCCCTTTTTACCAATCTCAAAATCGTCCAGTTCGGCAAGCGAAGCCACCGAATTTTGCGCGAAGAACTCCGGAGTGAGCACCTTGGTTGTCGCCTCCTCAGCCACGGCCTTAGCCCCGTTTTCGCAGTATTCGGCGATACCGGAGCGTTCGTCGTCGGGATCCGGCCAGGCGCAACCTGGGCAGTCATACCCGTCCTTTTGGTTGAGTTGAAGCAGCGCGTTGACGCCTCTTGCAAGTCCCATCTCGCCAAATACATGGCGAAGGCTGCTCACTACCGCGGGGAAACCTGCCGCCACGACCTTTACCTCCCCAAGGCGTAGACCGGTGAAACGCTCGGGGTTTTCTGGATTGGGTACTTTAAGCGGCTGCGCTTTTTTGGAGGAATCCTTCTCGTTCATGGGGCGACAGTTGAGATTATAAGCAAACGCAAAAAAAAGCGACTAGTCACACCGTCACGCCCTCCTGAGTGACTGGCAAGCAATGGCCAAGCATCCGGTGTTCGCCGGAATACACATTAAAGCGCCGTTGGCGCAGGAAGCCAACCAACGTAATTCCAAACTCGAGCGCACACCGGACGGCCAGGCTCGATGGGGCGCCAACCGCACACACCACGCGCACTCCAGCCAACGCCGCTTTTTGGACGAGCTCAAAACTCGCCCGACCGCTCAGAAAAAGGATCCGCTCGTGCAACGGGAGCCAATTCTGCGAAAGGGCGTGGCCGATGAGTTTGTCAACGGCGTTGTGCCGACCCACGTCCTCCCGTACGGACAGCAAAGCTCCTCCCGCGTCAAACAACGCCGCCGCGTGGAGCCCCCCCGTGACGCCAAATACGCGCTGGTGCGCACTGAGCGTGCTGGGAAAAGTGTGCAACAGCCCAGCGTCAAAACGCATGCTCTCGGGCGCATCGCTGACTGCGACATGGACCCGAACGGCTTCGATGGAGGCCTTTCCGCACACTCCGCAACTCGAACTCATAAAGGTGTTTCTCTGAAAAACATGGGAGGGGAAGGAGGTGCCCTCGGCAAGTTCAATTTTCACGACGTTCCCCACCTGCCCCCCAACCTCTGCCGTTGTGCAATGCCGGAGGGAATGCACCTCCGCTGCAGAGTGAACGATGCCCTCGGTAAAGAGAAACCCGAGCGCGAGCTCCAAGTCGTTTCCCGGCGTCCGCATCGTTACGGCAAGCTCCCTTTGCTCGCGACCGTGCGGAGTGGAATACCCGAGCCGAAGCGCAAGCGGCTCCTCGGCCGCAACCAAATCCTCAGCATACTCAACACCGCCCTCCGTAACTTTGAGAATACGAAGGGTGGCGACCGGTGCTGAATCCATGCGGCAATTCTACTTCGCAGGAGATGCTTGTACAGGATCCGCATCCCCTAGCTGTAGGGTGGGAACTTTTGCGTCGGCACTTACCTCCAGCGCGACCCAATGGCCCGCCAACGCGTGGGAGGGAAATCCGCAGGCTATGGCGTAATCGCCGGGTTCGTCGGCAATAAATTGGAAGCTCGCCTTGTTGGAGCTGATGCCCATGTTCGCGCTCGGGGTGGCTCCGCCCTTAAATGCCGGCTCGCCCACCTGAAGCTTTTTCACCTGATCGCGATCCACAACCACAGCGCTGTGGGGAACCGGACTGGGGTTAATGAAAGTAACCTCCACGCTCCATCCCTTTGGAATCTTGTAAATTGCCTTTCCGTAGGAGAATCCATTGAAATTCATCCCGTAATTATTTGTGGAATAAGCAGCCACAACTGTCACTCGAACTGTTTTCGGCTTGTCCGAGAGCCTCAGAAAATCCGCCGCTGTAATGCCCTCGATCAGCTCCTTCTTAAGCCCCATTCCTTCGTGAGCGCCAGCATGCACCGCAGCCGCCTTACTCGCATCATCAGCCGCAAGAAGACGGCAGGGCAGCGGCACAAACACAATGACAAGGGAGAGGATCCAAATGGGAAAATGGAACAGAACTGAATTCATACGAAATTGGTTTTTGAAAACAAACGCACAGCGGGTGCCGTGGCGGAGTGAACCCGCCACGGCATTTCCAACGAGAAATATCCTGATACTTTACCGGGCTGCTACTTCTGCAGCGGTGCGGTTTGAGCCCCTGCTGGAACCTTGTCTGCGGGGACAATTTTCCAAACCGCCCCACGTTCTCCTGCCGCAGGGTCAACAGGACTGCCGTAGTTGGCGCTGGCGTGACTGATGTAAAGGTTGCCGGCCTCATCCTCTCCTCCGCTGGTCGGGCGAATGGGCGTATCCAAATCCAGCAGCTCCTGCATCTGCCACTTATTGGCTTTGTCGCGCTGCATACCCCAGACTTTCCCGGAACCCCAGTCAGCGACAAAATACGTCCCCTCAAGGCTGGGATACTCCTTGCCCCGGTACACACCAATTCCCACAACGCAGATGCCTTGATCTACGTGGCTGTATTCTGCAATCGGCAGAATTCCGAAGCGCGGGGCTCCCTGCTTTTCTAACTCGATTGGAAAGGGATGACTGCCCCCCATAAACTTCCATCCATAGTTCTCTCCGCCCTTGCTGTTGGCCGGTTGGAGGTCGATCTCCTCCCAGTGATTCTGGCCGACGTCGGCAATGTAAAAATCACCCGTCTTCCGATCGAAAGAGAACGTCCAAGGATTGCGCAGGCCGTACGCCCAAATCTCGGGCTTGGCTCTAGGATGAATCTTGGAGAACTGCAACTCAGAAACCCCGAAGAGGACCATCTGCTGCAGCGGGGTGATGAACGGGTTGTCCTTGGGGATACCGTAAGCGCGGTCAGTGCTGGAAACGTTGACGTCGATACGCAGCATCTTACCAAGCCATGTATGCAGGTCCTGTCCGGCGCTGATGACATCGCCTTCCCAGCCCCCGTCGCCCACACCAATGTAGAGGTAGCCATCGGGGCCGAAAGCCATCTTGCCGCCGTGGTGGTTGCAGTAAGGATAATCGATTTGCATGATCACCCGCGCGCTGTCCGGATCGGCCTTGTCCGGGTTGCTCTTGGACACTTTATATTCCACCAGCATCGTCGCGCCGTTGAACCACAGATCGGAGTAACTGACGTAGAAGATACCGTTTTCCTTAAACTTAGGATGGAACTCAATGGCGTAGAGGCCTTCCTCCAAAAAGGAGCTGAGGGTTTTGTCCTTGATATCCAAAAACGGCTTCGCGAGGAGCTTACCGTCCTTAACAATGCGCACTAGGCCGTTGCGCTCGCAGATGAAAAGGCGCCCGGAACCGTCCTTAGGCGCGGAGATGTGTCCGGGATCCACTAAGCCGTCGGCCACCTTCACCAGCTTGATGGCAACAGGATTGGGCAACTTACCCCCGGGCTGGACTGGGGCGGGTTGATCATCGGCGTGTAGGGGCGCTACGAGCGCGGTGGCGGCAAGGAGGGAGGCGAAAGGCAGAGGCAGGATTTTAGAGTTCATAGGGGGGTGAATGTTAAACTATCGGATTTAAATCCTATGGAGCACAAATCCTTGGGGCAAGCCCGCTTCTTTTGCCAAGAATCAAACGGTAGAGGAGCCCAGCTCCACTAAGTGTGCCCTTTACTGCGTTTCCCGAGCCTTCTTACTTACCAGGGGAAGCAGAGAGAAAGCCCGCCACACGCCGGTATTCCGCATAGAGTGGCTCATAAAGTCGTTGAGCAGAACGGGTGGGGTTGAAGACGTTTGAAGTAGCCGGCTTTTGGGACGCCATTTTACGGATGGCATCGCGCGGACTCTTAAAGGCGCCCGCCGCCAAGGCCCCGAGGATTGCGGCTCCCAGCGCAGGCCCTTGCTTACACGGATGCACGGAAATGGATTCGCCCAGAACGTCTGCGTAGACTTGAACCACAAGCGGGTTGTGGTGAGGCAGACCGCCTGTGGCCACGAATTTTTTCACAGGAACTCCGCCCTCACGCAAGATCTCAACAATCCAGCGCAGCCCGAAGGCGGAGGCTTCTAGCAGGGCCCGATAAAGATGCTCGGGACCATGCTGCAGAGCCAGCCCAGTGAAGGCGCCTTTAAGCGAGCCGTCCATCAGCGGGGTCCTACACCCGTTGAACCAGTCCACACACAAGACGCCATCGGCTCCAGGTGGGAGCGCTGCCGCCTGCTTTCCCAGAACCTCAAAGTTTGTGTGACCAGTGAGTTTGCGCAACCAATCAAAAGCATCGCCCACTGCCGCCTGTCCAGTTTCGTATCCAAAAAAACCGGGCAAAATACCATCCTTCACAATACCCGCAACTCCCTCAACAAAACAATCATGAGCCGAGTTTAGCATATGACAGGAACTCGTTCCCAAAACCATCACGAGAGTGCCGGGCTCCGCCGCGCCAGCTCCAGGAACTCCAGCGTGCGCATCGATAATCGCAGCACTCACCGGCGTTCCCACAGCCAAACCAAGACGGCGGGCCGCCCCGTCGCAAAGCACCCCGGCTGACTCGCCAGGAGCCGTGAGTCGACCCGGCATTTTGCTTTTGACCACGTCACCAAATTTAGGATGAACCGCCCGTAGAAACGAGCTTGATGGATAACCAGACTCTGCGTTCCAGAGCCCCTTGTAACCCGCCTGACACGTCGAACGAGGAAGATCAGCCGCCGGCCCTCCCACCAATTGCCACACAAACCAATCTCCAGCTTCCAGCCAGACTTCCGCAGCCGTATAAACCTTCGGTGCGTTTTCAAGAACCTCGAGCATCTTTGGGAAGAACCATTCCAACCCTATGGTTCCACCGTACCGGGAAAGAAACGGTTCGCGCCGCTTACGTGCCACTGCGTTGATCCTTTCGGTTTGCGACTGCGCGCCGTGGTGTTTCCAGAGCTTTGGCCAAGCGTGAGGTTCCAAAGCGAAACCCTCGCGAAGACATAGAGGCGTGCCGTCTGCACTGGTGGGCAGCATGGTGCAGCTCGTAAAGTCCACGCCTATTCCGATGACGTCTTTGGCGTTCAGTTTAGCGCTCAAAAGAGCCGACCTTGTCGCTTTCGCAGCGGACTCCATCCAATCTCCAGGATGCTGAAGCGCGAACTGCGGAGGCAGGCGTTTCGCGGATCCAGGAAGGGTTTCGATAATCTGTCCGTGCCGATAGGAGACCGAATTTGTGGCCAATTCATGGCCTTCCAAATCAACGAGAAGTGCTCGAACAGATTCAGTGCCGAAGTCCAGACCGAGGGAAATTTTCATTTGGAGCGTGGATTTTGGAGGTAGTAAAAGTGAGCGTATTCAGCGCCGCCAAGGAAGTCGGGAATTCCGTCATTATTGAAATCCACGACGTCGAGCCCTGCACCGAGATCTACGGTGAGCCCTAGATTATTATATTTGAGCCGTTGGAGTCCAACCACGGAATCAGCCGTTGCTAGGTGGGCCAACAAGCCAGCTGCAAAAGCTAGTAGGCAGTGAGGTCTAAAGATTCAGATGCCTTACCCGTTGAATTCGACCGCACTGCCGAGGAGGAGCGATGAGAAAAAACAGGCGAAATCAGACTCAGACATCCTGACGTCTACCTGAACCATCTCGTTGGAAAAGGAATCTTGCTGATCTCAATTTCCCTTTCTTTCCGCAAGTTTACAGAAACGGATAGAGCCGAGCGAGATCAGATCATCTCAATTCCCGTGACCTCAGGATGTCTGAGACTGTAAAATTCCATTGAAACTCCACCTATCCACGCCACGCGTGGAACTCGCCTTTCGCCTTTCTTTGGCGCTCTATGGTGCGTGGACGAGCGGCTGCCTGAGCTCCCCCGCCCCAGCGGGACCGCCACGATAGGCCGCCTTAAAGTACACGGCCACCCCAACCAGCGCGCATCCCAGCACCCCCCAATAAAGCGGCCATTGCGTCTGACTACCCGACGTACACCACGACTTTAAGGCGCCGCACCCAAGGTACCCAAACAGATTGCCAAAACCACTCACCAACAACGTCATGAGCGCCTGCGCCCTAAAACGCAGTTCCTTCGGTATGCGGTGCTCAATGTAAATCTGGGCCGGGATAAAGAATAACGTAAAACAAACGCCATGCAGGATCACCCCGGCAAGGACGGGCCACTTTGCATCCATGGCGAAAAGTCCGTAGCGACCGATCCCCAAACCAATGGCGCAAATGAACAATGTCCTCAAGCGGCAGCGAACCAGAAGCGGAGCCAGCGCGTACATGGCGAGCACCTCGGTGATCTGGCCCAGCGACATAAAAGCACTCACATTCTCAATTCCGAGATCCTGTAAATGCAGTGGTGTGTACGGATAAAACGCGGCAAGCGGAATACTGAAAAATCCAGCGGTAAGAAAAAGCGCACGGTGCTGGGGATCCTTCAGCAACGAAAAAGTTTCCAGCCCCAGTAAATCCTTAAATTGGACGGGAGTACGAGCGGATTGAGTCGGCAGCTTAGGTAAAAAGAAGGTAAACACCGCCACTCCCAACCATGCCAACACCGAGATAAAACCGGTGGTGGTCGAGCCATCGGCGTGGAGCACCAAACTGACCACAGGACCGGCAAGCATCCAGCCGTAGGTGCCCCACACACGCAGTCCGCCGAACTGACGACTGGGATTGGGCAACTGCGCCATCACCAACATCGAGGTCACACCCCAAGTCGGCGCCGAAACAAATTGAAGCAACTGGATAAGCCCTAAAATCACGCCGGGGTGCCAACCCTGCTGGATCCCCCAGAACGTGAGACTCAACATAGTCGCCATCCCGAGCGCGAGGTAACGCAGCAAGAGTGTCGCGGAGAGGTGCCTGTCAGCGAGTGAACCGGTCACCATGGGCGAGATGAAGGCCGCGATCCCGCTGGCGGCGAACGCCCACGGAGTTAGGAACGCGAGTCCGTGGCTCTTGAGCACACCGCTAAACGGAACAAACCACAGGGCAATCGCCTGGGCCTGAAGGAAAAAAACGCCCGCGAGAAGGGCTTGTTTCTGGAACTCAGTTCTCAATTTCGGGACTGGATCGCGCCTAAATTAGAGCAATCTCTTCCTTAGGAACCCACTTAAGCTGAGAAACTTTCGCCACACGAACAATGCGCAACTGCATTGGGGTTTGTAACCTTAAACCCTCCCTTTTGGAGATCATCGGAGAAATCCAACACCGAACCGCTCACAAACAAAGCGCTCTTGGGGTCCACCACCACACGCACCCCGTTGCTTTCCACCAGAATGTCCCGAGTCACAGGACCGTCGACCAGATCCATCCGGTACTGCAACCCCGAGCAGCCCCCGCCGATCACAGCCACCCGCAGCGCACCCGCCGGCCGCCCTTGGCGCTCAAGCAAACCGCGCACTTTTGCGGAGGCGGCATCTGCCACCTTCACAAGCTTTTCATTGCCGATTCGATAAGGGAGCGGTGCTGTCATTTTCAAAGTCTATACCGACTGAGCGCCGTGTGCAAAGAGTGCGGCAATTTCCGCCTGCATCTCCAAGGCTTTTGCCCGCGGATCCGCAGCCTGCCGGATCGGTCGCCCCACCACCACGTGATCCGCGCCCGCCCGGAAGGCCTCTTCGAGAGTCATCGTACGCTTTTGGTCGTCCACCGGTCTGTTTTCCACAGGACGAATTCCAGGGGTCACGATGAGGAGTTTTTCGCCCAAACCTTCACGCAATCGGGCCGCCTCCATACCGCTGGAAATTACGCCATCACAACCAAGTGCCAACGCGCGTTTGGCCCGGGAATAAACAAGCTCCTCGACATTGCATTGAAATCCGAGATCATCCAAGTCACCGCGATCCAAAGATGTAAGTACCGTAACTGCAAGCACCTTCATTGCACCCTTTGCGGCGACAGCGCCTTCTAAAATCGCCTGACTCCCATGCACCGTGCAACATTCCACGCCGCGCTTTGACAGGTTGGCAACCGCGTTCTTAACCGTCTCGGGCACGTCAAAAAACTTAAGATCCACGAATACCTTTTTTCCGCGCGCCTTCAAAGCCTCGACCAGCTCCCAATAGCCTTCGGCCATAAACAACTGGAACCCGACTTTGTGAAAAGTGACCGCATCACCGAGCCTATCCACCCATTCGAGGGCCTCTTTGCTCGTGGGCAGATCGAGGGCGAAAATGAGACGGTCTCGGGGTGCAATCGGCTTGCTAGAAAGTAAACTGGTGGCGGACATCGCAGCCAGTTTCCCGTGCCCGGACCTTTATGCCAAGCGAGAAGCGACTCAGCCTTCGAGCAAACCGCTAAGGTCCTCCATTGTGAGACCGTCCATAAGGGGCTGCTCGCTCTCAACCAGGGCGTCAAGGAGACCCCGTTTGCGAGTTTGTAGCTGCAAGATCTTCTCCTCCACAGTGCCGCGAGTGATGAGTTTGTAAGAAGTCACAACCGACTTTTGCCCGATACGATGGGCTCGATCCGTCGCCTGCGCTTCAACTGCGGGATTCCACCAGGGATCGAAGTGCACAACGGTATCGGCAGCGGTCAAAGTCAAACCGACTCCCCCAGCCTTTAAACTAATCAAAAACACCGGTACCGTCGCGGTCTGGAAGCGATCGACCTGCGCAAAACGATCGCGAGTGGAACCGTCCAAACGACAGAAATCAATCTGACGCTGCTCCATCCAGCGTTGAAGCAAGTCGAGCATCGAGGTGAACTGGCTAAAGAGCAGAACGCGATGGCCGCCGTCGAGAGCCTCGGTGAGCAGTTCTTCGAGAGCCTCAAATTTGCCGGAGGACGAGTCGTCAAGATTGTGGAAGTCCTCACCAAGAAGCCGCAAGTCGTTGCAAGCCTGCCTTAAGCGAAGCAATGC
>CALQFT020000050.1 GCA_943329925.2 Opitutus sp. GAS368 | reverse complement strand
CATCGTTGGATCCGCGGGCGTTGGCAAAAACACGAGCCGATACCGAAACCGAGGCCGCGCCGGCAAAAAGCGATTGCAAAAATAGACGCCGCGACGAGTGGAGGAGAGGAGATCTTGGGGGGAGCATCCCTTTATAAAAGCAGAAGTTCTGTTTCGGGAAAGCACGAACAAGCTCCCAAATATATTCATCAGTTGAGGAGCCCCCACCCTACCGTATCGTCGGCTTGCTACAGTCCCCGCGCAAAGTTAACATACCCCCCATGCGAGCACCTCCCCAACTATGGGCTGCCCTCACTTTTCTTGCCCTCTCTCTGCAGCTCACCCAGGCACAATCCTCCCAGTCTTCCTCTCCTCAGCATCAAACTGAAGGGGAGCGACGTCTGCTGGAGTGGGATCTCAACAAATCATTCGCCCCAAGAAAAAGCTCCTTTTCTCCAGACTCAACATTTGGATCAAAAACAGTAACGGCTCCAACGATATCCACAAAATCTTTCGGTCCCAAAACTGCTGCAGAATCCGCCTCGTTTTACACCCCGGAATTCCTCACCTCCTCAGGCAAACCTCTGCCTTCCAACCGTGCCGCCATGCAGCGCTTTTCTACCAACGGGTCAACTGCCGCCGAAAACGTCTTTGCCACAAAATCCTTCACCTCTGGCAAAACTCCTATCACTTCAAACTCCACAAACCTTTCCAACTTCACTGCAGCAACCCCGGCAAAGGGCTTTTCTGGAAGCAACAGGATTTATGCAGGAGCTGAGGCTGATAAAATGAAACTGCCTTACACCCCCGACAACGGACCTAAGGGAGGGGTCAGCATGGGGCGCCAGTTAACCGTTGATGAAGTCCGAGACATTCTCAACAAAAGCAAATAGTCGCTCAAGCTAAGCCTCAAAAACTTTGTCTCACCTAATTCTTATTTTCCTCCCTAAAACAATCAGCCTCGTCTGATAATCTTATACGTGCTGGAACTACATGATCTCTCTCTCCCCCCGACTGCTGTTGCAGGTTCTTCCGCGCATCTCGAAAACGTCAGTTTTCACTTAGATAGCACCTCAAACCTTGTCGCGGTGCTAGGCAGTTCCGCCACGGGTGCCTCGCTCTTGCGCACCCTCGCAGGCCTCACGCCACATTGTTCCGGACTGCTCAAATACAACTCCGCCCCTCTCGAGGCACTGCGACTCGCCGAACCACTCTGCGTCGCCCTGCTTACCAAAGACGAGGCACCGGCTGCCGATACGCCCCTTGGCATCTGGCTCGCCGACCACCTGAAGCATTCCAATCTCTCTCCTGAAACCGGCGAGGAAAGACTCCGCGACGCCTTGGAAGCAACAGGTTTAACCCAGCTGCAAGCCACTCCATTTAAAGCCCTTTCAGCAGCTCAAAACGCTGCGGCGCGACTTGCATCGGGGTTGCTTCAAGCCCCAAAATTACTGCTACTCGACGGACTCCTGCGCAGCTTGGACGAACTGGCATCCGCAGATCTGCTCCAGCGCCTCAAGGCCATCAGCAAGCGTGGATGCACGGTTCTCTTCACAACGGATACCCTCGAAAATACAACACTCCCAGACTCCGTTCTGGTGCTCAACGAGGGGCGTCTTATTTTCCATGGCACCCCCATCCACGTGCTGCACTACTTCGACATCGCTTCGAGTGCCGCGCTACGGGAGTGTCTCGCAAAGCGCTCCGTTGAGGATTGGACCCGTTCCTGGCGCAAGCATCGACCGACTTACTACAAGCTCCTCTTTGGAGATAAAACCGATGCCCCGGGCGACGCCAAGGACCATCATCCCGCTGCTGTCGCTGCGCTTCCCTCAGGCGATGAACAGCGCGCCGCATTCATTGTGGAAATGCACGGAAAGCTGCGCACTGAAATAGGAAAACTCATCGTAGGACAGGAAGAAGTTATCGACCAGCTGCTTATCGCGGTGCTCGCGGGCGGACATTGCCTGCTCGAAGGCGTTCCAGGCCTCGCAAAAACCGCCGTCATCCGCTCCCTAGCGCTCACCATGCAGCTCGGCTTCCGGCGCATTCAATTCACCCCTGACCTCATGCCGGCGGACATCACCGGCACCGACATTCTACAAGAGGACCCCGTCACGGGCCGCAGAAATCTTGTGTTCCAAAAAGGCCCCATTTTTACCCAGATGCTTTTAGCGGACGAAATCAACCGCACCCCGGCCAAAACCCAGGCCGCGTTATTGGAAGCAATGCAGGAACACTCCGTCACTGCAGGCGGTCACACCACAAAGCTGGAGCAACCTTTCTTTGTGTTGGCGACCCAGAATCCGATCGAACAGGAAGGTACTTATCCGCTTCCAGAGGCGCAAAAGGACCGATTTCTTTTTCATGTGCGTGTCGGCTATCCAGACAGGGAATCGGAACGACAGGTAATCG
This sequence comes from Opitutus sp. GAS368, assembly GCA_943329925.2. Lineage (GTDB taxonomy): Bacteria > Verrucomicrobiota > Verrucomicrobiia > Chthoniobacterales > Chthoniobacteraceae > Chth-196. The sequence continues at coordinate 18,633 of CALQFT020000050.1, read as the reverse complement.
AGCGAACCACCAGCGAGTACAAGGCGGACATCCAGCCCGTCATTGACGGCCCGCAAATTCTGGAGTGTCAGCAAACTGCACGCCGGGTGCCGGTCCCGGCGCATGTCATGGACTTTGTGCTGGATCTGGTGCGTAGCACTCGCCCTGAGGAAAAAGATGCTCCGGCATTTGTACGTGAGCTTCTAGCTTGGGGAGCAGGGCCGCGTGCATGCCAGTGCCTCATCAGTGCTGGGAAAGTCAGAGCGCTGCTCAAAGGCAGGGTCCACGTCAGCATCGAGGACATTGAAGCCCTTGCTCTTCCTGTGCTTAGGCATCGTATTGTGCCGACTTTCAGTGCTGAATCAGAGGGTCTGGATTCTGATAAAATCATCGCAAAGCTCCTCGCCGCCGTGCCCCGTCCCACAGCGAAAGGGTTGCTCTAACCAACCCAACCCGTGAAACCGCCGCCACCCCCGAGCGGAGAGCAGTCGCAAATACCGCGCCCCAGCGGCCTGTTTCGCCGACTCTCTGCATTACAGTTGCTGGCGAAAAAACTACTCGATGGCCTCGCCTCCGGCCTCCACAAATCCCCGCAAAAAGGCAGCAGCGTAATCTTCAAACAACATCGCCCCTACGTCCCGGGCGATGAAATGCGGCACCTAGACTGGCGCGTATTTGCCCGCAGCGACCGCTTTTACATCCGGGAATACGAACAGGAAACCAACATCAAGACGACTCTCATGGTCGATTTGAGTGGCTCGATGAACTATACGGGAAATCGATCTCCATGCTCCAAAGCCTCCTACGCAAAACAATTAGCATCAGGCCTCGGTGCTGTTTTCATCCAACAACAGGATGCCGTTGGTCTTCTCACTTTTGATTCGCGCATCCGAACCTTCCTTCCGCCACGCGGGCGCCCCAGCCATTTACAGGCCATGAGCGCCGCTCTGGAACGGGAAGTGCCCGGCGGAGAAACCGCCATCAACCGGGTCCTGAGAGAGGCTGCACCCAGACTTGGAAAAAGAGGCTTGCTGATACTCATTTCGGATTGTCTGGAGCAACCCGCCGAGCTCATCCGGGCGCTGGCTCTGTTGCGGCATCAACACCACGAGGTTCTCGTGTTCCAAATCTTCGATCGCGACGAACTATCTTTTCCGTTCACGGGCTGGACTCGCTTTGAATGCCTCGAGGCTGCCAACCAATACTTAGACGCGGACGCCGCTGCACTGCGTCAGACGTACAGGGAAAACCTCGAGCGATTCCAACAAGAACTCACAGACGGCTGCAGTCGTAACCGAATCGAATTGTACCGCGTAGTCACCGACGAATCACTGGAAACGACTTTGAACGCGCACCTGAGTCGTCGATTGAAGCGGCGTTGAAACAGGAAAAGCACCGATGACTTTTCTCAACGCAACCCTTTTGACTGGTACAGCAGCTGGCAGCATCCCGCTGCTGATTCATCTGCTGCAGAAAAACAAACGCAAGCCACTTCAATGGAGTGCGATGCAGTTCCTGTTTGCGCAAAACCTCAAGCAAAGGCGCAGAATCCGCTTCGAGCAACTGCTGCTGCTTTTGCTGCGCGTCGCAATCCCCACACTGCTCGCCTTGTGCATGGCGCGCCCGCTGCTCTCCAGCTTGCGCGCTCCTGCGCAAACCCTGCCCACTTCACTCGTCGTTCTTTTGGACGACAGCGCCTCGATGGCCTCGCCCTCCGGCCCATCCTCCGCATTTACGCGCGCTAAATTCGTAACGGAACGCCTTCTGCGCAACCTGCCCAGAGGTTCTGAAGTCGCACTTCTAGGAATGAGTGACCCACAGGCACCTTGGACCGAATTCACAGTGAGTACAGAACGCGCCCTGGCACTCCTTGGTGAACGGACACCTCTGCCAGCAACGGCCCTTCTAAAGGATAGTCTGGAAGCCGCAGCGGAGCAGTTTTCAAAGGCTCATCTGCCCACTCGAAGACTGGTAATTATAAGCGACTTTCAAAAGTCCAATTGGTCGCCCCAAGACGCCACCCTGCGAGCAAAGACCATCGAACGATTGCGCTCTCTCTCCCTTCCCCCTGAAATCACGCTTTGCGACACAAGCTCCGAACCCTTCGAAAACGTAGCGGTGGAATCCATCAACTTTTCCAAGCTCCCCGTTGGAGTCGGTCAACGGATGCGCTTTCGCACCACCCTGCATAATTACGGAAAAAAGCCCCGTACAAACCTCTCCGTAACCTGGACTATTGATGGCATAACAGCGACTCCTACAACCATTTCCCTTGCGGCACAAGAAAGCACACAGCTACTTTTCCAACAGGCCTTCACAGAGCGCGGCCCACACACGTTACAGGTCTCTATTAATCACGATCAACTTCCCGACGACGACACCGCTTGGGCAACCATCATGGTGAGCGAGCCGCTCCCAGTACTTCTCGTTAACGGCAGCCCATCCAAAGAGCCCTTGGAAGGCGAAACTGATTTTCTCCAACTCGCACTCCAACCTCGCACAGCCCAAAGAAACCCGGCTGAAAGTTTTTTTCTCACCGACGTGGTGGAGCCCGCCACGTGGAGCGAGAAAGCTATTTTGGGTGCTAAAGTTGTGGTCCTAGCCAACGTAGCAACTCTCAGCGTTCAACGCATCGCGCGACTGGAGGCTTTTGTGCAAAAGGGCGGCGGCCTCGTCGTTTTCACCGGACCGCAGATCGACGCGGATTGGTACAACAAAAACCTCCATCGTTCAGGTCGCGGAGTTCTTCCCGCGCGCATTGATGCCCTCCAAAATTATAAGGAAGGCTCAGCACGAAATCCCCCAAGCCTTACCATGCCAGTTCCGGGGCATTCCATCCTTGAACCCTTCTCAACCTCGGATGCTCCTTTCCAAGATCTACGCATCCAATCGTGGTTTACCCTCCGGATGCCAGCGCCCACAGATGCCGCCCCGCAGCCAACTACCATTCTGGCCCTTGATGACGGCTCACCCCTTCTTCTCGAGCGCAAATTTGGTGCTGGCATCGTACTTCAATGCGCCATTCCCTGCAGCCCCACTTGGAGCAACCTGCCCACTCGCCCAGCGTTTGTCCCTCTGATGCAAAAAGTTATTGCCTACGCAGCGAACGCGACTTCCAGCCCGCAAAACCTTTCCACCGGCGACACAATCACCGCATACCTGCCCAAAAAAATTGGCAATAGTACCGCTACAATTATCACCGCTTCTGGAAAGAGTTTCCCTCTGGCGATTCAAAAAAAGGACGACTCGGTTTTCGTTGAATACCCAGACACTCGGCTTCCGGGCGTGTACACGGTAGCCAGCGAAGACCAGCCCAATCAGCTCTTCGCAGTCAACCTTTCCCAGTTGGAATCAGATCCCGAAAAGCTTTCCGAAGACGCCATTCAAGCTATTGCACACCAATACGGTGCGACCTTATCACACGCTGGGGATTCCCTCGAAATCCCTCCCGCAAAGGGCGCTTTTGGGAGAGAAATTTGGACGCCTTTGCTTTGGACTGTGCTTATAATCCTGTTTTTGGAATCAATTCTATTGCAGCGCTTTCGCCTGAAAAAGGAGACGACTCCGTGACCACGCTGCGCTTCACCGGCGATTGGTTGCCACTCTACGGCGGACTCGCTGCATTACTTCTTGGAGCGGCGGCGTTCGCTCTATGCCATCGTGAAACGAAACACGCAGGCTCCAAAATCGCCCGGTTACTCCCATGGCTACGCGCGGCAGCAGTTGCACTTCTGATATTAATACTCACCGGACCAGTGCTCCACCATCGGCACACTTTAGGAACACAAACCAAGCTGGTGCTCCTCGTGGACAACTCCCAGAGCATGAGTGTTTCGGATCCGGAATTGGGGCTGGCGAGGAAAATCGCTATCGCCCAAAGCCTTCATCTACTACCGCCGGAATTAAAATCTAATCAGCTCGCAAATGGATCTGCAGACCGGAAGACCAGCGCCGCACTTGAGAGGCTGGACGCCATGCCGCGTGCAGAACGGTTGCGGGCCGCTCTACTAGACGGAGGCGCAGGCAGTCTGTTAGCTCGCCTTGCGGAGCACTTTGACGTCGAACTTGCTGCATTGAACGATTCCCGCACCCAGCTACTTTGGACCTCAGCCGACGGCTTGGAAAAGAGTCCGACCGCATTACCTGAGGCCAGTGCCACGAGCACCGATTTGCGCACTGCACTTCTCGAGCGAATCAGTCTACGTGCCAACCGTGACACATCCACGACGTCCACCTCCTCCACGACGCCCACCACCTCGACAGACTCCCGCACTGCCGTTGTTCTATTTTCCGATGGCCAACACAACTCCAACGGTTCTCCAACTGAAGTTGCCAAGCAGTTAAACGACAGAAACATCCCGATAATGACTGTCGGCTTTGGGAACGATGCGCCACCACCAGACCTCGCAGTCGCGAGCATTGACGCCCCCGAAATTGTCTTTATCGAAGACCGCGTCCACGGCTCGTTTAATCTCAACGACGACCTCCCCAGCGGCCAAAAATTCCAGATCTCAATTCGCTGCGGGAAGGAAGTGGTTTGGGAAAAAGAAATGCTCAGCGCAAAACGACATCTCGTGAAGGTGCCGTTTGATTTTGCAGTAAAGCCGCTAGTGACTTCACTCGCCGACCCCAACGCTCCGATTAGGGCCGTGAGTCTAGACTTTGAAGCCGTCATCACACCCGCCCCACAGGAGCGCGAGCTTCGCAATAACCAAGCCAATTTCACCATCCTCACCACAACAGGAAAGCGGCGGATGCTACTAATGGACGGACGCCCTCGCTGGGAAACACGCTACCTCCGAAACTTATTTGAACGCGATCCTCAATGGCAAATCAATGCCTTGGTCGCTGACTCATCAGAGCCTCAGGCTGGCTGGCCGAGGGGTCGCGTCGCCGGTTCCTTTCCCGCGAGCGAAGACGTCCTCAAAGAATACGACATTGTGATTCTGGGGGATGTCCCGCGCTCTCTTTTAAGTGACACGGAACTCCAATGGCTTGAGAGATTTGTCTCAAAGTCGGGAGGCGGACTGCTCTTTCTAGACGGCATGCGTCACTCGCTGGCAGGCTACTCCGAGAGTCCCCTCGCCGCGGTGCTTCCCGTGACATTCCCGCGAACGCTCGACACCTCTGCGATTCCCCTTCTCGAGCGTCTGGAACCCTCCAGACACAGCCGAACAATGGCGGCGCTCGCACTCGAGCGAACCGAACACGACACTTCGGCCGCATGGCGATCTCTCTCCCCGCCACGAAACTTTACACGTTGCGATATCCTGCCCGGAAGCGAAACCCTACTCGAGGGTGTGCATGGGGCTGGTCGCGTGCCCGCGTTGGTCCTGCGTCGCTATGGGGCAGGCCGAGTTTTGTACCAGGCATTCGACGAATCCTGGCGATGGCGCAATGAAATCGCTGGAAAATATCAGGAGCGCTATTGGAATCAGCTGGTTCAATATTTAGCTCAAACTCCATTTCCAAGCGAGGCCGCGACCTTTGTTATATCAACTGATGCACTAACTTATAGCCCAGGGAGCAGAGCAGAGATCCGCGTGCGTCTTCGCGACAGCGCGAAGGAAGCCTCACCGAAAGATGCTGTTAAAGCGGTGCTTTGGCGCGAGGACAAACGCGTGGCTTCCTTCCCAATAGTTTCCGAATCGGGAGAATCTGGAATTTTACGCGGGTACACCGGAACATTGGAGGCCGGCGGTTACGAGGTTAGCATAGAAAACTTGGCCGCCTCTGGAACTGAGATGAGAGCCCGTTTTGAAGTGCGCCAACCAACAAACTCTGAACTCAGCAATCTCGCACTCAACGAGGAGATGCTACAAATGATGTCGGCAAATTCCCACGGGACGTATTTCCGAGAGGAAAATATCGGCGAACTTCTCTCGACGCTCACGCCTTTGCAGACCGGACGAGTCGTTGAATCCGAGACACCACTCTGGCAAAGTGGTTGGTGGTTTTCCGTTGTGATGCTACTTCTCACCTGCGAATGGGCTCTTCGCAAACGCATTGGCCTGCTGTAACATAAGACTGTTCCGAATGAAACTGCACCCCGAAGTCCAGCTCCTGATCTCCTCCTTCGCACAACGACGCAGGAAGCTCCTTTTTGCCCGCGGAGCGCTCGTCAGCTCGACGGCATTACTTTGCGGGATCGTTCTCGCTGCGGTGTTGGATGGAACCCTTGTACTGGAGGATCAGCCCCGCAGAATCATCTCATTCCTTCTACTCCTAGGTATCCTCGTAACCGCTTGGATCCGGGCCGGCAGAAGCATCACTCGCGCCTCAACAAACCGGCTACTTGCCACTCTTTTAGAAAAAGCCAGCCCAACGCTTTCTGGCTCCCTGCTCTCCGCTGTGGAACTTGGAAGTGCCCCGGACAAAGGACTGGACTCCGCTCAATTCCGACAATTGCTACAGGAGCAAACAGGCAAGACAGCCAGCACCGTTAGTGCTGCCTCATTACTTCCATGGGGCTTGTTAAAACGGGATGCCAAATTGGCGGTCGTTTCCGTTGGATTATTGTTCCTGTGTTTTTGTGTAGACGGATCGCGTTTCGGAATCCGCTGCGCAAGAATTCTGTTTCCCTTTGCGGATTTCGAACGTCCCTCCGACACGAGAATCACGTTAATGGCCCCCGCCCCAATCGGCGCAATCGCAGCTGCCGATGATGATCTCAACGTCCTTGCTGAAATCACCGGACCGACCGGCTCCGCGCCATTCATTGAGTACGTTACAGACTCGAACGTGGGCCGCCGCATCCCGATGCAGCAAAATGAATCTACTCTTTTTGGTGCAAAACTGGCCATCGGATCTGAACCCGTCTGGTTTAGAATTCACGCAGGCAGTGCGCTCACTCGCAAATTTCGGGTGACCCCAAAGCCGCGCCCAAAAGTGCTATGGTTTACCCGGATCTACCATCCCCCAACCTATAGCGGATTGCCGGAGCGCACAGACGCTTCTCTAGAAGGTGGCATCGCGGGATTGGAGGGCACTTGGGTGGACCTCACGCTTCAATCTGATCAACCGCTCTCCGGCGGCTCGTTACTACTTTCCGGCGGCCTCGGTCGCAAGCTTCCCTCTATCCTGCCGTTGACTGGGGGAGGAACTTCCACCTCTGCGCGTATCCAACTTAAGGGCAATGGCTCTTACACAGTTTGCCTCATAGACGCCGCTACCGGCTTCTCCTCAGCACCGGGAAGCGCGTACGAAATCCGTTCCGAACCAGACAACCCGCCGAGCGTTGTTCTGGATACACCAACAAGCGACATGGCGGTGCCTCTGGGTGATAAAGTAGCGCTCAGCGGCCACGCTGAGGACGACTTGGGACTCGCCTCCGTTTTTCAAGAAGTCCAACTAAACAAGGGCCCCTGGAATTCATTGCAGGCGATAGAGCAACCCGGTAAACAATACGATTTTCAGCAACTCTGGGATCCGATCTCCTCTCATCCAAAATCAGGAGACCTGCTAGGCATCCGCTTAGTGGCGGTGGATACCAAAGGCCAAAGAGGAGAGTCCCGAGCGGTGCAAATCGCGATTGTGACGCCAGAGTTTTTGCCAATCCAGCCCGCCTCACTTGCCGCTCAACGCAACGTCAGCAAAGAACTTGATCGGGCTACAAAACAGGCGCAACTGGCGGTTAAGGCGCTCTCCGAAGCCAAAACGGAGATGGAGGCGCGAGCACAAAATCCCGTCAAGCGAGATCAGGCGCTCACACGGGGCAAACAGGCGCTGGAGGCCGCGGCGGATTACACGGAAGCAGCCAGGACAACCGCTCTGGATAGCCTGAGGAACTCTCGTACCCCCGCAGAGCAATCCGAAATCGCGATTCAAATTAAAGCGCTGGACCAACTCGAATTTGGACAGCTTAAGCCCGCGCTAATGGCCTTGGAAGTCATCGACTCAATTCCCGGCGCTGAGCAACGAACCCCGTCTGATACCGAACCGTTGCGCAACGCTGCCGAATTAGTGGCGAAAGCCGCCTCGCTTCTGCGCACCGTACAGGTGGCAGCCTCCACTCAGTTGGATCGAAGTGAGGCCAGTGCACTCACTCCGGCTCTCAACGCTTTGGCCGCGGAATTCTCCGCTCCATCGGCGCGCATACCCGAGGCCAACTCCGCTGCTCTGGAACAGGGGGAACTGACAGCCCTCACCCAGGAAGCGCTACGTAAACAGCAAGTAAACCAGACCGCCTCCGCCGCACTTCAGTCTGACTTACAAGCGCTTACCGAACGCTCCCCCACGGCAACATCAGCCCTTAAACCTGCAAACACAGCCCTTCAAGCGGCTCAAAGTGCTGCCCAAAAGGCGCTCGCAGAGGCTCAGTCATCACCCGTGGATTCCAAGTCAATTGAGACAGCTTCTACCGCAGGGGATGCCGCAAGAAAACTCGGAAGTGCTCTGGATAAAACAGGCAAAGCTTTGGAGGCTGCGCAACCAGCACTCCGCGAAGCCGCCGCTCAAGCGCAACGCAAACTACAAAACGAAGTCCAATCTAGCGCAGCGACTTTAGCGCAAACAGCGCGCGAACTAGACAGCCTCACTAACCGAAAGCAACTCTCCGCTGAGATTCGCAACTCAGAAGCCACGAATAAGTTGCAGGCTGCCGCCGCTGTTCTTCGGGCGGACGCCGATCTAGAATCCGCCAGACCCTCCGCTACGCCTCAAATGGCCCGAGACCTTCATGCTGCGGCGGTAGCCCTAGAATCTCAGGGAGAGCAAGCCGCACCGTCAGAGGGTGCGGCAAAACAGGTCAAAGCCGCAGCGAAAGCGCTCAACGCATTGGAAGCCATCGCCGCAATTGAGGAGGCAAAGACCCTCGCCGAAGCCTCCGCACGGGAGGGTGTGGCTCAATCACAGTCAGACAAACATTCTACGCAGGAGCTAAAAAACTTAGTTGTCTCTAAAACTGCTTCCCTCCCCGAACAATTGCAGAAGGCGGGCCTCACGAGCGAGACAGTGGCGGCGGCAAGCGAGGCTAAGGCTGCCGCGGCCACTCCGGACACGCAACCCGCACGCCAGCAAATCGCCGACGCACTCAACACTGCGGCGAACACTGCAGCGGCCGACGCAAAACAGGCCAGAGAACAACTCGAGGCGCTTGCCCCCTCACTTTCAGCTCGAATGCAAAAGCTTGCAGAGAAGTCTGATGCGGCAGCCACAGACACAACCCAACTAGCTCAATCAAAATCACTAAAGGCCACTCCCGTCCCCAAAGAAGCACTCAAAGCAGAGGCCTCTTTTGCAGAAAAAACAGAACAACTCCGCAAGGAATTAAAAGCCGTTGCCAGCAGTCAAGAAGAGCTCAGCACTGAAGGTCGCGAAAACGCTAGAGACGCTGACGACGCCGCCGCGCTGCTTAAAGATTCCAACGGCGCGCTAAAATCACTTCGACAGGCTAACGCGTCCAAAGCAGACGCGGAGCAATTACTGAAGAAAGCAGCGGATCAACAAGCCCAGAATGCGGCGCGCCTGCGCCAACTGGCTGAACATTTTAACAACGCGCAATCTGGAAATAATGAAGCGCTTTCACAGTCCAGAAAGGCACTCCGTGACAGCGAACACCAGACTGGAAGCCGGGACGTCTTGGCCGAACGACAGGCCCAATCGGAAAAACTCGCAGCAATGGCTTCTGCAGCCCAAGAGCAAGGAAAGGCTCCCGCGGATGCGCCTCAGCAACCTGCACCCGACCAGACACAACAGGCAAGCGATCCTACCTCTTCACAGCAGTGGATGCAGCGTGCCCAACAAGCTGCCAAAGAAGGGGATGCCGCTAAGAGCGCTGCCGCTATCAAGTCCGCCGCACAAGCCCAGCAGTCTGAAAACCGACTGGCACGAAGCGCTGAAGACGCCCAGAAAAATCGCCCCCAACGCTCACCCAGCGCCAACTCAGACGACGGCTCACCAATGGCGGACAGCTCCAATAGCAGCGATCTTCCCGCTGGCGGATCCCGCAGTGGAAAGGTGTGGGGCACCCTGCCTCAAAAGCTTGCGCATGACTTAATGGAAGGACGCAGGGAAAGTTCCCCAAGCGAATACCGCTCGGCCATCGACGCCTATTTCCAAGCTGTCGCAGAAAAGGCGCGCTCTGGAAAATCAAAGCCATGAGACGTTTTCGAATCACTCTACTCACGCCTCTCTGCTGCCTTTTGGCGGCCGCACCGTGCATGGCCGTTCCCGACGCCATAGACGCAGCCGCCACCAGCGGCGTCGCTTTCCTCGTCTCAAAACAAGATAGGCGCGGAGCCATTCGTGAAGCCGACAGCAACGAGACCGCAATGACAGCACTCAGCGCTATAGCTTTGGCGGCAACGGGAAACCTCCCATCTGACACCTCCCCAGCGGGTATGGCGGTGCGCAAGAGCATCGAGTTTATTCTCACCCCAGATCGCCAGGACCGTGAGGGATACTTTGGGTCCAAAGACGGCTCCCGAATGTACGGACACGGCATTACGACGTTGTTTTTAGCTGAAATGCTGGGAATGAGTCCAACGGCAGAAGAAGACGCCGCGGTGCGCCGCGCTTGCGAGCGCGCCGTGGAGCTTATTTTGCGCTCACAACGGGTAAAGAAGCAGGCCGGCCATGAAGGAGGCTGGCGTTACACGCCACAATCAGGGGACTCGGATCTCTCTGTGACAATCTGGCAGTTGATGGCATTACGCGCCGCCAAAAACGCCGGTGTTGCAGTCCCCAAAGACGCCATAGACGCGGCCGTAGGCTACATCAAACGCTCCTTTCGTGAATCCACGCGCGCAGGAGGACCGATAGGGTTCAGTTACGAAGTAAGCAGAGAGCCGGTCTGGTCTACTGCCGCCGAGGGACTTCTGGCGCTGCAGGTGTGTGGGGAATACGAGGCCAAAGAGGTTTTAGCCACCTCGCAGTGGCTCATAAAAAATCCGCCTTCATCCAGCAAAGCGTGGTTTTTTTACGGCACATATTACTACGCCCAAGGCATGTACCAGCGCGGGGGTGAGTACGCTGAATCTGCCGCTAAAAGCGTGGCGGAGGTCCTGCTTCCGCTCCAAAATGGAGATGGTTCCTGGCAAGGAGTTCCCGGCCAAGAGGGTAGCGGAAACAGCCAGCGCGTGTACCGCACGGCAATGGCGCTGCTGAGTCTCAGCGTGAAATTCCACTATCTGCCCATCTATCAGCGCTGAGGACACGGGCGACTCCGATCCAGCCCACCAACACTAACCATCCCAAAATGCTGCCGTGCAGGCAGCTTTACTACGTCTACTCTCCTGGAGAGTCGCTTGCGTCGGGTGCGACACCGAGCGGCGGCGTGCTTGCAAAAATGAGAATAAAACGCCGCGGGATGGAGAAATTTAAGGCCCTCCGCGGCAAAGAATGGATTGGAAAGTTTGGTGAGCCCGCTTTTAGAAAACTGCATTTAATACAACTTTCACAAATAAAAATCTATGCGGGGCCATACCATGCACGGTCTCGTCAACTAACTTACATAAGAATCAAGAATAGTTGAGGAGTATCGCTTGCAATGAGCAACTTGCTGGATACGTTCTCGAACATGCACCGTTTTAGAACATCACTCTCGCAATTACTAGATGAACAGGGCTGGACCCAACAAGGGTTCGCTCAACGGCTGGGAACTGATCCAGCTAACGTTTCCCGTTGGCTCAGTGGTAAATCCGCTCCGGATTCAACCACCGTAGGAAAAATCCTCGAGGCACTCCCCGAAGAGTTCCAAAGCGATATGCTCACCGCATATCTCAAGGATCAAGTGCCGACGCGTTTTGAACCTATGGTTAAAATTGAGTCCGTCAATGGTGGCAAATTACGCCCCTCCGACGCGACTCCAGACCTCCCCGAAGCCCTTAGCCCAGAGCTCAAAAAGCAGATCGTATATTTTTCAAAACTCGCATTGCGCTGGCCAGAAGTAAAAAAACTCATTGAGTCCTTCTATGCCGTGGCGCACCGCACCAAGTCCGGTAAGTGGGACCACCGCAAGGACAGCGCTGAAACACACTAAAAGCCTGCCAACCAGAAACTAACCCTGGCTTCGAGGGCGGGCGTCTTCCCAATTGGTGAGACCTCCGCCCTTTTTTTGGGCTGATTCTCAGAGTTTTGGGCTGATTCTCAGAGAGAAACCGCCTCCACATCTTTCTCTAGAGTCTTTTTATCCTGAATTCTTTCATCTCGAGCGTCTGCTTCCTTTGAAAAAGACATTCTGCGGGTAGTCATTGGGCTCCCACCCATGAAACACCCTTTTATTTTTGTAACCCTGTTTAGTCTGGCCAGCGCGTTGAGTTGGGCTCAGACGACAGAATTGCCCCTCGCCTCGGAAGCTTCTTCGCTGAAATGGATTTGGTCTGAAGGCAAAGCAACCCCAGAAGCTTTTTTCGAGCGTGAATTCCTGCTCTCGGCTCCGCCTGTAAGCGCAAGACTCCAAGTCGCATGCGACAATGGATGCAAGGTTTTCCTCAATGGCAAACTTGTGGTCACAAACGAGGACTGGAACAAGCCAAACTCGCTGGACGCCAAGTCACACTTAGTTTCTGGCGTAAACAAGGTGCGCGTAGAGGCCAAAAACGAAGGCTCGGTTGCCGGGTTGGTGGTTTCTCTCGATATCGAGCTTCCCGACGGAACGCGCCGCAAACTCCAGACCGATGCGACATGGCTGGCCGCTGCTCTGACTGACGCACCACTCAAACCAGCCAAAGAAATCAAGCCCTACGGTGAACAGCCTTGGGGAAAGGCTTTTGACGCCAAAACCAGCGCAGTGAGCGCGCCCGAAAGCATCAAGGTGCCCGCAGGCTTCCGGGTCGAATTGCTCCATACACTCAGCGAGCCAGAGGGATCCTGGGTGGCAATGTGCGCAGATCCAAAAGGACGCCTGATTGCTTCTGACGTGAATGGAAAACTCGTGCGCATCACGCCCCCGCCGGTGGGCGGCGACCCCGCTTCGTCAAAAATCGAACCCATCAATCTGGAAATTGGCTGCGCCAACGGTCTACTTTGGGCCTTTGACAGCCTGTACGTGATGGTCTGCCGGGAGGGCGTTTACGGCACAGGTTCAGGCGTCTACAGAGTCACCGACACAGATGGCGACGACGTTTTGGACAAAGTAGAGCTGTTGCGCAAAATCAACGGCCAGGGCGACCACGGCCCGCACGCGTTGTTACTTACCCCAGGAGGAAAAAGCATCACCGTGGTCAGCGGCAATGCCACGCGCCTCACTGAAATTCAGCACCATCAAGTGCCTCCTATCTGGAAGGACGACCTCGCCCTTCCTAAACTGACCGGACACGGCTTCATGCTCAATTCCGGCGCTCCGGGGGGCTACATTGCGCGCATGTCCCCCGACGGCCAGGACTGGACACTCATCTCCTCCGGCCTCCGCAACGAGTATGATGCTGCCTACAACCGTAACGGCGAATTGTTCACCTACGACGCCGACATGGAGTGGGATGTGACCATGCCGTGGTATCGTCCCACACGCGTTTGTCATCTCGTGGACGGGGCGGAATTTGGGTGGCGCAGCGTGTCGGGCAAATGGCCGGAAGATTACGCAGACTCCCTTCCTCCCGTGTTGAACGTGGGACGGGGCAGCCCCACTGGGGTGGCGTTCGGTTACGGCACCAAGTTCCCCGCCCGTTATCAGGAGGCATTATTTATCGCAGACTGGACCTACGGAAAGCTCTACGCGGTTCACCTGCGCGAACAAGGCGCCTCTTACTGCGCCGACTTGGAGGTTTTCGCCGAAGGGAAGCCGTTGCCATTCACCGACTTGGTGGCGAGCCCCATCGATGGCGCCCTCTACTTTACGGTGGGTTCGCGCAAGGGTAACAGCGCGCTTTACCGCATCGTATACACCGGAAAAGAAAGCGCGGCACCTTCCACTGCAAAGGGCAGCCCGGAAGCAGCAACGTTGCGCGCACTGCGCCACAATCTCGAGGATCACTTCCACGCGAGCGACCCAGCCTCGCTGAATTTGGCGCTTGGAAATCTGGCGCATAAGGACCGCTTCATTCGCTTTGCCGCACGCACGCTTCTGGAGTTCCGGGATCCCGCGCTGTGGGCCAAAGAGGCGCTCGAGCAGACGTCACCTGAGGCTTTGGCTCAGGCGGCTCTAGCGTTGTCTCGGCTTGAAAAGCCGGAGTTTAAAGCAGCCATTCTCGCGAAGCTTTCCGCGCTGGACTGGGGCAAACTGGACGCCACCGTTCGCTTGGACGTGATTCGCGCCCTGCAGGTGCTCTCTGTGCGCTTGGGTGACCCGGAAGGTCCCGCCCTCACCGCGCTCCTCTCCGCACTGCACTCAATTGTGCCCAGCACGGAGGCGAGGGTAAACGTCGAGGCTTCACAACTGTTGGTGCGCTGGAATTCGCCCCTAGCGGTTAACAAAATCTACGATCTGTTCCGGAAGGCGGGAAGTCAGGAGGAACAAATCAGTTATGCTGCGTGTTTAAGGTTTCCGGTCGCCGGTTGGCCCAAAGGTGCCCGCGAGGATTACTTCCGTTGGTTTCTGCGGGAGGAATTCAACAAACCTGGCCACCTCGGGAAATTCGTCGCTGACATCCGCAAGGAAGCCGTGGCGTCCTTTGCCAAAGCGGAGCTGGCTCCGGAGGAGAGGACTGCTTTGCAAACCATCCTCGATTCCAAGCCTGAGTCGCGTCCCGCGCCGCCAGTAGCTTCGCGCTTGTTTGTCAAAAACTGGAGCACCGACGAGTTGGTTTCCCGGGTGGAACCCCTCTTGAAGAACACCCGGGATCCGGAGCGTGGAAAGACGCTGTTTCGTGAAACCGGCTGCGTAGTCTGCCATGCCTTCAAGGGAGACGGCGGGGCGGTGGGACCGGATCTCACTTTGTTGAGTGGGCGTTTTGGAGTACGCGAAATCATTGAGAGCATCACGGAACCAAGCAAGGTGATCAGCGACCAATACGGCACCGTGAACCTGACGTTGAAGGATGGCAGCATCCATCTGGGGCGTCTCGTGAACGAGGGTCCGGACCTCGTTCAGATCCAAGAAAACTTGTATATTCCCTCCGACGTCAGGGATTTCGCCCGTAAAGAGGTCGCGAAAATGGAGGCTTCCCCCATTTCGTTGATGCCGCCCGGCTTGATCAACACTTGCCACCCCGAAGAGGTCGCCGACCTCATTGCTTGGCTGTTGAGCGGAATCAAATAAGCGAGGTCGCCCTTAACCTTCCCCCACCCCACAACCCCATTTACGGAGCGGTGGAAAAGCCCTGCCACTGCCGCTCCAAGGCCTCGGTGGCGGGAGCGCCCGCATGAATGTAGAGCCCGTATCTGAGCTTGAGAGACTGGCCGGACTCCAAGTTGATGGGATTGCCAAACGTCAGCGCAGCCCCCATCCAGCCGTCGTCCCTCACATGAAAGGGCACGGGATGGCCCGGGTTGCCGGGATGATCCAGCAGCGTGATGCCTTCCATAATTTCGTTGGTCACGGGGCCCGAGTAATCCACCCACCGCGCTTTGTTGCGAAAACAACCGGCCTCATCCACGCCGCCTTCTGAGTTGCGAATCGTGCCGCCGCCGTCTTTGACGCCAATGGTCTTTGCCATGCGCACGCCGAGCATCCCGAAAGCGGTGTCCCCGATCTGAACAGCCTCCTTGACTGGAGTTAGTTGAAGATCAATTACGAGCAGCCATTCGCCGTTATCCTGCGGCTGGACTGTAATCTTGCGCAACTCCTTGAGAAGATCGCTACCATCCTTGGTGCGCCAAAGAGCGGAGGTCTCCACGCTCGCGGAGGCATCTCCATCGGAGAGTTTTTCGACCCGTTGATGCACGATGTGAGCCCCGCTGCTATCAGCCCAGAAGCTGAGTCCATTGATGGCGGCGTGAGAAATCCATACGGAGTTGTGGTGGCTGTGGGTGATGGGATCGTGGGGGTGCCCCATGCGTGTGAGCGTGAAACCGGAGGGGCCGTTGATTGGATAAAGAAAGGGCCGTTGTTGGTTGGGGGCAAAATGCAGACGCGTGAGCTCTTTTTTATCACACTCAAACGAGATCTGATCGTCGGGCAGCGGGATCGCCTGCACCCGCGGGACGGGTTTCGGCTGGGCAGCCTGGAGTGATGCAACGCCTACGAAGAAAGCGATTAACGGAAAGCAGATTCGGGAGGTCGCACGCATGGGGAAAGCTTTTACTGAAACAGAATTTGCGGTTTATGTGCGGAGTTGCTGCTTGAGGCATTCATGATCGAGTTCGTTCTCCCAGCGCGCAATTACAATTGTCGCCACGCCGTTACCCACAAAATTTGTGAGGGCGCGCGCCTCGGACATAAACCTGTCGATGCCCAAAATTAAAGCCAGACCCGCCACCGGAATGGAAGGAACCACCGCTAAAGTCGCCGCCAGCGTGATAAACCCCGCCCCGGAAACACCCGAAGCGCCCTTGGAAGTTAGCATCGCCACCCCCAAAATCGTGAACTCCTGGCGCAGAGTCAGTTCGATATTGAGTGCCTGCGCCACGAACAAGGCGGCCATGGTCAGGTAGATGTTTGTGCCGTCCAAATTAAACGAGTAGCCGGAAGGAACCACCAGCCCGACCACGGACTTCGAGCACCCCAAGCGCTCCAACTTCGCCATCAACGGGACTAGTGCTGATTCCGAGGACGAGGTGCCGAGCACAGTGAGCAGCTCGTCTTTAATGTAGATAATAAACCGCAGAATATTGAAGCCCGCCAGCGCCGCTATCGCCCCCAAAACCACCAAGACAAACACCGCGCACGTCAGATAAAAACTTCCCATGAGCGCAGCCAGCGGCTTGAGCGAGCCTAGGCCGTATTTGCCGATGGTAAAGGCCATCGCCGCGCCAGCCCCCAACGGAGCCAATTTCATAATCGCCGCCATCATTGCGAAAAAAATATGGGACGCATCCTCCATAAAATGGTGGACCGGTTTGCCAACTTTTCCCAAGTGCGTCATGGCGTAGCCAAACAACACGGCAAGGAGCAACACTTGTAGCAAATCACCCGAACCAGTGAACGCATCAGCGAAGGTTTTGGGAATAATATGCAGCACAAATTCCGCCGCACTTTGTTCGGAGGCTGCCTTGGTGTATTTGGCTACGGCGGCCGCGTCCAGAGTTTGAGGATCGACATTGAAGCCGCGTCCGGGATGGAGCAAATGCATGACGGCAAGACCGATACCAAGCGCCAGCGTGGAGACTACCTCAAAGTAAAGAAGCGCCTTGCCCCCAATGCGCCCCACCTTGCGCATGTCACCCGCGCCCGCGATGCCGAGCACCACCGTGCAAAAAATAATCGGGCTGATCAACATTTTGACCAACGCAATAAACCCGTCACCCACCGGCTTGAGAGACACCGCCAACTCAGGTTTGAACGCACCCAGAAGCCCGCCGAGAAAGATGCTCAAAAGCACCCAAAAATAAAGATGCCGCGTCAGTGATTTCATGGAGCTATCGCTTTATTTTTTGGGGAGCCTTGGCGCGCGGTTTGTCGTCGTCATCGCCGCTGGAGCCAACCGCCCACTGCGGGTAAGGCCGCCCGGGACCCGCCGTAGCGTTCCAGAGAATCCGGTTGAGCACGTCCTCAGGGGCGCGGTCAACTTCCCGGAAGTTGAGCCTGCCAGACACCACGGCGTCCCGGCGCAGGATGGGATTGACGTGCGCCTTGGCGGCCGGGTTCATCTGATCAAGGGGGATGTTGGCGGGCAGCGCCTTGTAGGGAGTGAGGTCGGCTGTGCCGGTAAAACACTCGCGCAAGGGATTGGCGCTGGCGTCGAATTGGTTCATTGGGCGCATTCCCAACACCTGCTCAATGGTGCGCAGGATGCTTGTGGTATTATACTGGGTGGAAACGACTTCACCACGCTTCGTGTACGGGCTGATGCAAAACGCTGTGGTGCGGTAGCCGCTGACATGGTCCCAGCCGGCTTGCGGGTCATCTTCAATGGCGAGGATAAGCGTTTCAGGCCAAAACTTGCTGCGCGTGACGGCCTCCACGATGCGACCAAAGGCAAGGTCGTTATCCGCCACGCAAGCCGCCGGGGTGGGATGCCCCGGACTGGTGCCGCTGGTGTGGTCGTTTGGCAGGCAAATGAGCGTCAAATTGGGGAACTCACCCTTGCTCTCACACCGTTTAAGCGCCTTGAGAAAATAATCTGCCCGGTACTGATCGGGGACCTGCATGTTCCAGCCCACGTAGCCGCAGTCCGTATAAGGCTTGAGTGCATCGATTTCCGTGGCGCTGGAAAAAATGACCTCCTGGGACTCGCCCTTCCAAGTGCGGTAACACGCAGAAAAGTCAGGCTGCCCCTTTTTATTCACGTCTTGCCAGGCAACAAAAGGCGCGGCGAATTCTCCAAAGTTGCGCAGCGTTTTGCCGTGTTTAATGGCGTTGTCCCAGATGAACCCGGCGGGCGAATAAGCGAGGGCGTCGTACTCATTTTCCCCCATGCCGTCCGGATAACTGCGGGGGAACCCGGCGAATGATTTCTCCATGTAATCCGTCGCGTAAGACGTGGTCGACCACTGGTGACCGTCGGCACTCAAAATACCCGAACAATAAGTGTTATCCAAAAGCACGAACTCACGCGCGATCTTGTGCAAATTTGGGGTGATTTCTTTTCCAAATACGCAGAGATCCTCACGGCCGTTTCCGCGGGGTTCGTCGCCCAACACCTGATCATAGGTGCGATTTTCTTTAATAATGTAAAT
>CALQFT020000049.1 GCA_943329925.2 Opitutus sp. GAS368 | reverse complement strand
TTTCCGTCTGATTCAAGAGGGCGGCAAGGTGAATGCGGCGGAGATGTATCAGGTTTTCAACATGGGCATCGGAATGGCAGTTGTGGTTCGCGCGAAAGATGCGCAAACAGTGGCCCGTGCGCTCAAAGCCAGGGCCATTGGCAAGATCGAAGCGGGAAGAGGCGTAACACGGCTGGTTGGGCTCTAGAAGCCCACTGGGGAGCGAAATCCCCGCACTCCTCTCCAGCTGCCAACTCACACAGCTCGCGCCAAAACAAAAGAGAAAACTAAGGCGGCGAGCCTCCGCAAAGGACACCCTTTTAGAGGCGCTTACACTGAAAGCTCCCCGCTCCCGCTAGAACTGCACGCCGATGGAAGCGTTCCCTGTAGTCGTAGACTGGCCCTTCTGCAATTGATGATCTCCCGGACTCGGTTCCACTTCTGAAAGCACGCAAATCGCCAAGGTGTCGAGGTGCCCTTGGATGGCGGCCTTCAATTCTATCAAAAGTTCGCCCTTTTTCCAAAAGAAAAACTATAAGGAATCTCCTCAAACGGTATTCCTCAACGTACTCTCAAGAGTTCCTCCTTATGATTCTTCGAACCCTATCTCCCATACTGGTTGCCTCCATTGCTGGATTGCTCCTAACCCCCACACTGCGAGCCGAACTGAGGTGGATTAATGTTCCAAAGGCGCTGGAATGCACCAGCGGCACATACGCTAAGTCTTTCGAGATCAACGGACAGATCCGATCAGCTTGGTTGCGCGTGGCCACCAATCGTACCGGAGTGGTCAAAATAAACGGACAGTCTCTGGGTGAAGAACAAGGGAAGTTTAACACCTCGGCGAAGTTTGATGCCTCCTCGTTACTCAAACCTGGAAGCAACCTCATTTCCATCGAAGTCTCTGACAACAAAGCCGCCCCCCACTTGGTGGCTCAAATGACATTAGAATACACCGATGGCACCAAACAAATAATCGAAACCGGTGAAGGATGGACTTTCGCCGCCCTCGGAAAAAACCGGACAGAGCCGGCACCCGCGCTTGTCGGAGGCAACTATGAGCCCTCCAACGATGCGCTTGGACTCTTTCCCCCCACCGTGACGCTGGCCGCTGATATCACTGCCCCGAAGGACTTTAAGGTGGAGCTGCTACACCGCGTTCCGAAGCTCGAGGAGGGCTCTTGGGTAGGGCTCACCGTAGACCCCAAAGGACGTCTTATCTGCTCAGACCAATACGGTGCACTCTACCGAGTCACCCCCGCACCCCTAGGCAGCGCTGATCCCGAGGCGGCAACCAAAGTCGAAGCGCTGGTGACAGGAGTCAAGGGTGCGCACGGCTTGCTGTACGCTTTTGACAGCCTGTATGTGATGGTGGGCGAAGGCGCCAGTAAAGGAATCCATCGCCTCACCGACACTCAAGGCAAAGACCAGTTTGATAAAGACGAGTTTCTCGTTCCACTGGATGGCTCTGGTGAACATGGCCCGCATAGCCTCCAGCTCTCCCCGGACGGCAAACGCGTCTATTTCTGCTGCGGAAACCACACCAAGCCGCCAGCCACCATCAATCACATGCGTGGCGCGCAAGCTTGGAACGAAGATCACCTGCTACCCCGCCTTTGGGACGCCAACGGCCACGCCAAAGGCATTCTCGCTCCGGGCGGCTACATTGCCTCCATCACACCGGAAGGCAAGGACTTGGAGGTCTTCTGCTACGGCTACCGCAATGAGTTCGATTTCTCTTTCAGCCTCAACGGCGACATCTTCACTTATGACGCTGATATGGAATGGGATATCGGAGCCCCATGGTACCGCCCCACACGCATTAACCAGTCTCCAAGCGGCGCGGATTTTGGCTGGCGCAGCGGTGCCGGCAAATGGCCCACTTACTATCCCGACAGCCTTCCGGCCACGCTGGACATCGGTCCAGGAAGTCCCACGGGAGTCACCTTCGGAACAGGAGCTAAATTCCCTGCGCGTTACCAAAAAGCGCTCTTCGCCAACGACTGGACCTACGGCACGATGTACGCAATCATGCTAAAGCCTTTTGGCGCTGGGTATAAAGCAGAAAAAACAGAGTTCGTTTCGGGCAAGCCGCTTTCCGTGACAGATGTCGTTATTCATCCCCTAGACGGCGCCCTATATTTCGCTGTGGGAGGGCGACGCAACCAGTCCGCGCTTTATCGGGTCACTTACACCGGGGCGGAATCTACTGCTCCAGTAAAACCGGATGCACTCCCCAAAGAGGCGTTGCTGCGCCGCGAGATGGAGGCGCTCCACGTAGACGGCACCGGCCCGGAGGCAGTCGCCAAAGCGTGGCCGCATTTGGCCAGCAGCGACCGGTTTCTGCGCAATGCCGCGCGGATCGCCGTTGAGAAGCAGCCCTCTGCGGCGTGGGCGGAAAAGGCTCTTTCAGAAACAAATTCGCAATCAGCCATTGAAGCGCTAATCGCCCTAGCAAGGGTGGGCGACGCGACGGTGCAACCCAGATTGCTGGAAGCCTTGGGGCGACTGGACTACCGCAAGATAGCCCCCACATTGCGCCTTCCGTTATTGCGCGCCTGGCAATTGGCGTTCACTCGAATGGGTAAGCCGACGCCGGAAGCCTGCGCACAAATCGTCAGGCGCTTCGAGGCGCTGTTCCCGCAGACCAGCATCTACGAAAACAACGAACTACTCCAACTCTTGGTCTATCTCGATTCCCCTCAAGCTGTTTCCAAAGCGGTAGCGCTCATGCAAACCATGGGAGACGACTACGACAACTCCACGGACACCACCCTTCTCAACCGAAATGAGAGTTACGCCACCGCGTTCAAGGCCGCCCAGAACAGCCGCCCAAACAAGGGACAGATCGCGCTTGCTTACACGTTGCGCAACGCCTCCGTGGGTTGGACTCCCGAGCTGCGAAAGACCTTCTTTGCCTGGTTTGCCACGACAACCCAATGGAAGGGTGGAAACAGTTTTGCGAAGTTCTTGGTGAATATCCGCAATGACGCGCTAACCCATGTCAGCGACGCGACCGAAAAAGTCGCGCTGGAAAAACTCTCCACTACCGAAGCGCCCAAGACCGCCAACTTCGTCATGCCAAAGGGCCCCGGCCGCCTTTACTCCATCGATGACGTTGTTGCCCTCGCGAAAAATGGCCTGCACAACCGCAACTTTCAGAACGGCAAGGCCATGTACGCCTCCACCCAGTGCGTGACCTGTCACCACTTCGGCAATGACGGCGGCAACATTGGGCCGGACCTCACCGGAGCAGGCAACCGTTATTCGGTACGTGACTTGGCCGAAAGCCTTATTGAGCCCTCCAAAGTGATCAGCGATCAATACGCTTTTCAGGAGATTTCGCTTAAAGACGGCTCCCTAGTAGTTGGAAGGGTAATCGGAGAGGAAAACGGCAAGTTTTTAGTGATGACCAATCCCTTCGCCCCCGATGCCACCGCACAGGTGAACATTGCAGACGTGGTTTCACGCAAGGACTACGCGGTGTCTCCGATGCCACCCGGATTAATCAACATGCTCAACCCAGATGAGTTACTGGACTTGATCGCCTACCTTTTCAGCGGAGGCAACCCCAAGGACAAGGTTTTCGCCAGTCTGGCGCACTAATTCTTCAGCCCACTCGATAGAACTCCATTTTCGGGCGGCGCCGGTTACCCCAGCTCACCCCAGAAAAAGGTGCCAAAATCAAAGCCCAGCTACAAACTCCTCCAGCGTGGCGCACCGAATGGCGCGTTTGTGAAGCTCGGCGAGCTTTGCGGTATCCTGAATGAGACTCAACTCGGTCCGGAGGCCGTTCGGGATGGAGTTGAACCGTATTTCCAAGACGTCATAAAGCAACGCCAGGAGAGCCCTCAGCTCCCCGCGAACAAGCCCCTGCTCAAGCCCCTGCTCAACGCCTAGTTGGCGGTATTGGTCGGCTAGTGTCATACTATTTTGAGTTAAGTCTGGACCAAGTAGCTCCTTCAGTTTCGCCTCGAAAACAGTTCTGTCAACATCGGCATTGAACGTGTAGCGGATAAAGTACTTCAGTAGCTCCACCGGCACACTCCGCAGCAGCGAGTGCTCCCACACCTCGTCGCCAAGCAATTTCCCCACGGGTTCTGCCTTCAATGCCCGTAGAGTTAAGATTCCCGCAGGAGTACCTTGAATGCTTTCATACGGTAGGTCCACCAGTTGCAGCAGCCGAAATGCAAAATCCGGGGTGAAAGCGCGCACCTCCTCCCACTTGTCGGGGCTCAGGGCAAACAAGTCGTGAAATCTAGCCGTCGTTTTCCAAGCCTTTTTGTCCTGCGCAACCACCACCGGAATAATGGGCATCAACCGGGGACGGCCCGGCTGGCTTTTTGCTTGAGCAGTCCAAATCCGAACCATATACGAAAGCACCCGCAGGGCCATGAGAGGATCCTCGCTGCTCTGGTGTTCGCAGAGGATGTAAAATTGAGCGTCTTCGCCGTGAAGTTTTGCAGTAAAGAGGAGATCTGCCTCAAACGCCTGTAAATTTTCGTCGATGAAGCTGCCTCCCGCCAATTTCAAGGTAGACCAATCCGTGAACTTCACCAAGTCGCCCTCCAGATGCCCCCGCAAGAAAGCCGCTGCGGCCAACGGATCCTCAAAGGTCTTTTTGAAGAACTTATCGTGCGGTTGATGAATGAGTTCCTCGGCCATGCCCTTGTGACGCCGGAACAAAGCAGCCGGCACCACAAGGAAAGTCGCAAGCCACACCCCAGCCGCTCGTACGGAAAAACCCTACTCCGAGCACGAGACGCTCATATCGCACGACATCCCGCTATTTTGCAGTGCGCGACACGGCCTGCCCGTCGACATCCAAATACGCCGGCTCCTCGCCCTTAAGCCCTGTCTCAATACGCAACTGCTTCAGGGTCGTAGCCTGTCCGATGGATTGCACCGAGCGCACAGTCAAACGCTTCAATAGCAATCCATTATCTCCGAAAGACTCACTTTTCAAAAAAGCCCCGTTGGATTGACTCACCCACACCACCACCTGTGCGTACTGCGAACGCACATCCGCTGGACGGCGCACCCGGATTCGCCAGCATTTGGACAACATCAGACGCTCCTCCCCCTCCAAAACAGCGTCGTTCCAATACAAAAAGCGCAACGCTAGGTCCTCAAAGTTTACACCCATGCCTGAAATCTCATCCGCAAAGTCGACCTTGCGCTGAGGGCCCAATCCACTCGTCACCTCCAGCCTGGACTCCTTCTCCCCAAACTTGAGCACCACGGTTTGAGGATTGGGATCCACCGCCTCTGGAAATTCGAACCGTACTTGGAGCCCCTCCATTACCATTCGGTATCCCACGGTGCGCCCGCCTCTTCTCAATTTCCCCTGCAAAGTCTGGCGAATGGATGCCTGCATTTCCCGCACGCTCTTGAGAATTGCCACAGGATCCGGAAGCTCTTCCCCAGGCACGGCGGCAGCAGGCGACCCCAGCGAGGAAGGCGCTTTGGGCGCGGCACACACACACACCGGCCCGACACCAAACAATGCCGAGGCACAGCACGCTGCGATTTTCCATTTCACCGGAGAGCGATCACTCATAGTTTCACTAATCTTTCATGAACCCGATAGACAGCCATCTTCTTTTTCTCCTAAACCATCAATGGACGCATCCCGTTCTGGACAGAGTCCTGGGGACTTTGTCTTGCACGCCCTTCTGGGTGCCCTTCTTTGTCGTCTGGGGGCTATGGTTGATTTGGAAATTTCAAAGCCGCGGCTTGGCCTGCGTGGTTGTGTGCGCCTTTTCTGTTCTGGTGAATGAGGCCGTCATTTCCTCTCCTCTCAAAAAACTCACCCACCGCGCGCGCCCCCATCAAGCCCAAGAAGGCGTGCGCCGAGTGGACCTCGCCCCCGCCCGCCCCAGACTCCTCGCTGCCTTTCAACCGCTGAGCATCAGCTTCTCTGGCCCACCCAATCCCGACGACCATTACAAGCGCTCCTTCCCCTCCTCCCACACCCTCAACGCCACCACCCTAGGCTTGGTCTTCGCCCTGTTCCTACGCAGTCCCGCGTGGCTGCTCCTTCCCCTACTCATGGCGTGGTCCCGCATCTACACTGGCGCACACTGGCCCAGCGACGTCTCCGCCTCCATCCTCATGGGACTGCTCTCCAACGCCCTCATCCTCCTTGGAGCCGAGCGTCTTTGGCGCACCCGCATCTCCTCTTGGCGTCCCGAATTGCGAACCAATCATCCCACCCTTTTCTTTCCCAAACCGCCCTTTCCTGTTCAGATCGCACAGCCGCCCCGTGACGCCTGATCCTCTATGACGCCCAAACGATGGCTATTTACCTCGCTCCTCCTTCTTACCACATTTCGCGTCTGGTTTAGCGGCACCCTCGAACTCACTCCGGAAGAATCCTACTACTATCAATGGAGCCTGCATCCGGACCTTTGCTACTTCAGTAAAGGTCCGGGTGTAGCCTTCATCATCTGGTTTGGCACCCACGTGCTAGGCCCAACCGAAAGAGGAGTCCGCCTCCTCGCCCCCCTGCTTTCCCTGGGTACCAGCGCGCTAATCTTTTTACTCGCCCGCCGCCTTTACTCAGAAGCCGTTGCTATTTGGGCGCTGATTGCAATCACAGTGATGCCACTTTTCCAAGCGGGCAGCATTTTGATGACAACTGATCCGCCCTCCATTTTCTTTTGGACCGCAAGTCTCTACACCTTTTGGAGAGCACTCGAAGACGCAAACGACATCAGCACGAATGCCCCAACCACCAATACCATGTGGAACTTATGGTGGCCCGCAACCGGCGTAGTGCTCGGTGTTGGATTTCTGTGCGAATGGACCAATTTCATTCAATTTCTCTCCATAGTTTTGTTGCTCTACTCGGGCCAAAACCTCCGCCGCCATTTCCGAGCCCGAGGATTTTGGGTAATGACACTGGTTTTCCTCGCATTCTTTTTGCCGCCATTTTTTTGGAATCAGGAACATCAGTGGGTAACACTCACTCACCTCATAAATCCAAGTGGATTTAATGATCCCTTTCATATCGAGCTGACCGAGCCCCTCGCATTTTTGGGCGCTCAAGCTATCGGCTACTCTCCGCTGCTTTTTGGGATAATGCTCCTGACCCTCTGGCGGCAATTTCCCCGAGCTCCTCAAGACTTCAAAACCAACTTCCTTATCCTCTTCACCATTCCGCTCTTAGGTATGCACTTCCTGCTCTCCTTCAAAAAAGCAGGCGAATCCATCTGGACGGGCCCCGCCTTTATCTCCGCCGCCATTCTGGCAACTGCCGACTGGCTCCCTAGCGCCAAAGAAAACGCGAAGATCCGCTGCTTTTTGGGATTCGGATTGGTCTGTGGACTGGCTCTGAGCATCGCTCTTTTAAACGTCGACAGCCTCCCTGCCCCCGGATTTTCAATCCCCTTAATTAGGCTCGATCCAAACAAACGCTTCCACGGATGGCAGACCATGGCCGAAGCCGCCGAAAAGGTGCGCTCCGATACCGAAGCATCCCTCGGAGCTCCCGTGTTTCTCATCGCAAACCGCTGGGAAGTCGCTTCCGGAATCGGCTTTTACCTCAAGGACAAACGCCTGGAGTTCCCCGAGCATCCCTGCGTTTACACCCCGGAATCTCAGGCCCTAGAAGACCAATACTCGTTCTGGCCGCGCTACGACGCCATCATCCCACTCCAACCGGATCAGCCTCTCCCTGACTCCCTTTATACGGAGGAAGGCGGCATCAACCCTTTCCACGGACGAAGCGCCCTTTTCCTCACCGACACAGAGGATACGGCCCTGCCCTCCGCCATCACCGGAGGATTCCAAAAAAGTGAACTTATCGCCTCCTTCGATATCGTCAGGCTAGGGCGCACTGTAAGCCAACTGCGAATCTTCGCCTGCACCAATTACCACGGCCGCTCTTTGTAACCCGCCCGCTTTCCTTCACATGCCCGATCCCATCCAACCCGTTCTGGAGTGTCATGCGGTCTCCAAGCAGTACGACTCACGCTTTGTTTTGCGCGACGTCTCAATGCAGCTTGCTCCCGGAGAACGCCTCGCGCTCACCGGCCCTTCCGGCAGCGGCAAGACCACCCTCCTAAACTGCCTCGGCGGCATCGACCGCCCCGACCGCGGCGAAATCCTCATCGCAGGGAAAGACCTCGCACGCATGAGCGGCGACGCGCTCGCTACCCTGCGCAGAGAGCGTCTGGGTAATATCTTCCAATTTTTCCACCTCCTTCCAACCCTTAGCGTGCGAGAAAACGTCGAGTTCCCGCTCCTCCTGCTCGGGGTTCCCGCGCAGGAACGCGCCCACCGCGCCGACGCCCTGCTTCATCGCGTTGCCATTGCCCATCGCTCCGACGCGCTGCCCTCCACTCTTTCCGGAGGCGAAATGCAACGCTGCGCCATCGCTCGGGCGCTTGTTCATAAACCTGCCCTTATTTTGGCAGACGAACCCACCGGTAATTTAGACTCCCGCAACGGAGCCATTATTTTGGAATTGCTCCGAGCGCTCACGGATGAAACCACCACCGCGCTCATCCTCGTCACCCACAGCGAAGAAGCCGCTCGCATCTGTCATCGCTCCGTTTCGCTGCGCGACGGAGTGTTGCAAAATCACAGAGCATGAGTCTCCCCTCGACCCCGCAGCGCCCGCCCACCACTCCGTCCCTTACCGGGCCGTTGTTGCGCCAATTCACGTTCCGACACTGGCGCCTCTTCCCCTCCCGCTCCCTGTTGCTGCTTCTACTGCTCTCACTTGGGATCGCTGTTTTTCTTTCCATCCGCCTCGCCAACAGAGCCGCCGTTTCCAGCTTTGCCAACTTCACAGACGTCCTCACCCGCCAATCCGACCTCATCCTCTCCTCTCCCTCCGGCCCCCTCCCAGAAGCCATCCTAGATACCCTCCGAGAGCGCTGCCAACTCCCGCAACTGCCCTCAGCACACATTGAAATCGTCCCCGTTGTCGAAACAATCTGCGCACAACCTCGGACAGACGCCGCAAATCAAATCGGCTCCAGAAGCACCTTCACCCTGCTGGGTGTCGACTTGGTTGCACTTCAAAACTTCGCCGCCGACGCTCATCTGGACTCCTCTTGGCTGGACCAAAACAACGCAACCCAGCCCTCCAACGGCAACAAGAATTCCATCGGAAATTTACTCCACAAAAACAACGCCGTTTTTTGTTCAAGCACCCTCGCACAACGCCTCGCACTACACGTCGGCTCCCTGCTTCCAATCGTCCTTAACGACCGCGAAGTCCAACTCGAAATCGTCGGCATCATCCCTCACCGCGCCGACCAACCCGACGCTCCCGCCGGCTTGCTCGTCATGGATCTACCCGCGCTCCAAACGCTCAGCGATAAGACAGGCCTTCTGGATCGCGTGGAATTAATTTTTCCACGTGCTCTAAAAAAAGGACCGCAGCGCGAACAGCTCATTGACCAACTGCGCACCTCCCTCGCCCCCAATGTCACGGCACGCACACCCGAAGCCCGACAAGCGGCGGCGGAGCTCATGACGCGCGGCTTTCGCCTCAATCTGACTGTGCTTTCGCTCATCTCCCTACTGGTGGGCTTGTACCTTATTTTTCAGGCGCTCGATGCCGCCGTAGTGCGCCGAAGAGCCGAAATCGCGATCCTTCGCGCCCTCGGAGTGCGCGAATGGGAAGTGCGCCGGGCGTGGCTATGGGAAGCCGCGTTGCTGGGTTTTGGCGGCGGGATTGTCGGTGTTTTGGGCGGTTGGGCGCTGGCGCAAATCACCGTGCGCGCAGTTTCAAAAACGGTCAACGCCCTCTACTATGCAAACAACGCCGAGGCTGCGAGCCTCCATTGGGGCGAGGCTCTGGGCGCCTTCGCCCTCTCTATATGCTGCAGTATCCTCGCCGGCTGGCTACCCGCCAAAAGAGCTGCAGCCACCCCGCCGGCGCAAGTCTGGGCGCAAGGCAGCGCCGTCCCGCCGACGAATTCCCGCAGCGGCCCGCACCTGGGATGGATCCTCGTGGCGCTCGCAATAACGCTGTCCTTCCTCCCGCCACTACGTATGAGCGGCGGTTCACGCTTCGCCCTCGCAGGCTATCTCAGCGCCCTTCTTGGCGTAGTGGGAGCCGGTCTGCTCGCAGGAGACGCACTCAAAATCGCCGCGTGGTGCGGCCAATGGCTTTCACAAAATTCCGCCCCTCTGCGACTCGCCCTCAGCCATCTTCGAGCCCCAACCAGCCGCCATCGCTGGGCGGCAGCCGGTCTGCTCTGCGCCGTCTCAATGACTGGCGGAATGGCCGTACTCGTAAGCAGTTTTGAGCAAAGTGTTAGCACTTGGATCACACACGCGCTTCAAGCCGATCTTTTTTTAACCAGCGGCGCCAATCAAGCCGCCTCCGCATACAACCGCCTGCCCTCAGCCCTTTGGCGCAAAATCGTCCAAAGTCCGGATGTGATGGATTGGGACACCGCCCTCATAATTCCCGCTGAACTGCCCAACGCCCAGATTCGCCTTGTGGGCTCCAACCTCTCCTTCGCCAAACGCCACCAACAGCTTTCATGGCTCCAAGCCCCCACTAACGACTCCATCTTCGACCCCGAACGCAACGCCGCGCTTTGCCTAGTGAGCGAGACTTTCGCAATACGTTTCAAAGTGCAACGTCTCGACTTTGTTCACATCCCAACGCCCAAAGGGTCTCGTGAATTACAAATCTGCGGCGTTTATACGGACTACGGCGATGAGCAGGGACTTGTTCTGGTGGAAGGCCGCCATTTGGGCGAATGGTTCGACACAGACGCCGTCAGCACCCTGTGCCTTTCGCTTAAACCGGGAGTCGACTCGGAGCAACAACGTGCCCTTCTGCAAACGGAGCACCCCAGCCTTTCCATATTCACCAACGTGCACCTGCGCGCAGAAGTTATGCGGATTTTCCGCCAAACCTTTGCCATCACCTACGCGCTAGAAGCCATTGGAGTGATCGTCGCTCTTGCCGGGCTCGGCATCACTCTGGCGAGCATCCTCGCCGAACGTAAAACTGAACTCACCACCCTCCGGGCCCTCGGCATGTCCCGCTCAGACATCGCCGCTCTCGCCGCTTGGGAAGGCTGCATTCTCGCCTTAGCGGGAACAGCCGGCGGACTTCTTTCTAGTGTTGGGCTGGGGGCCCTTTTGATTTTCGTCATTAACAAACAGACCTTTGGCTGGACCCTGCAACCCACTCTCCCGTGGCAGGCGCTGATTCTTCTGGGCCTATGCGTTCCACTAAGCGGCACCCTCGTTGCATGGTTCGTCGGCCGAAAAGGAGCAGACCTCCCAGCTGACCGTCCGTTATGAAACCGAACCTTCTTCGCACCCTAGCGCTCTGCCTTTCCCTTTCACTAGGTAAACAAGGCAGCACCTTCGGCGATTCTCCTAAGCCACCCTCAGAACAGCTTCCCCCAGAACAGCTTCCCCCAGAACAGCGTCAAGCCGAAGTAAGTCCATCGGCCTTTCCAGAGCTCGCGCGGTTTACCGATGACGGATTCGAAGTCCCTCAATCCGGCCATCCTTTCACCTTCCCGCGCGATCATGGCAGCCACCCCACTTTCAAGTTGGAATGGTGGTACCTCACGGGCCATCTCTTTGGGCCGAACAAAGAGCGCTTCGGTTTCCAGGCCACCATTTTTAGAAAAAGTGGGAAGCCTGCAGCTCAAGGCGCACCCGCATCCAAAAATCGCTTTCAAAAAGACGAGTTTTTCCTAGTTCACACCGCCCTTGTGGACACGCTCACCGGCGAATTTTTGCACAGTGAACGCCTCGCCCGCGCCGGCTGGGACGCCTCCGCCGCCACCGACACCCTCTCCGTCCACATGGACGATTTCCATCTGGTGTTGAGTGATCCAACTGCCAACCGCATCACACTCACCGCCCATATCCAAGACCAAGCCGCCTTCTCCCTTTCTCTCCAACCACTTAAACCCCTCGTCATCTTCGGCGAAAACGGCATCTCCCGCAAAGGCAACTCCCCCACCGCCGCAAGCTGGTACCTCACCTTTCCCCGCCTCAAAACATCAGGCACCCTCACCCTCAAAAACAAACTCATCCCGGTGACCGGCGAGGTCTGGATGGACCACGAAATCAGCTCCAGCCAACTCACCACCGAGCAGGTCGGCTGGGATTGGGCCGGCATTCAACTCGACGACGGCCGCGAAATCATGGTCTACCGCCTCCGCCTCAAGGACGGCTCAGCCGACTCGGCCTCTGCTTTGTCCTGGGTGGATCGCGACGGCAACACCATACAGCAGCCCGCCAGCGCATTTTCTTGGGATGGAACTGCCGCTTGGAAGAGCCCTCACTCCGGGGCGAATTACCCACTACCGGTGCGGTTGAAAACGACGGATCCAGCCACAGGCCTTCCGGTTGAATTCATCTTGTCCCCTTTTGTGCAAGACCAAGAGTTGAAGGGAATCTTCAGCGATATCCCCTACTGGGAAGGCGCCTGCCGCGTCCTCCAAAACGGCAAACCGGTAGGTTCAGCGTATGTGGAGCTCACGGGGTATTCCGGCTCCCTTACTCGCGCATTACGGTAATAGCTGTCATTGAGAAGATTGCGCTGATGAAAAATAAAAGTAAATTTTCAGCAAACTTTTTTTGCGCTAACTCCGTAGCAAAGGGCATCTATGAGCGCTCAACATCTCGAAGTCCTAGACACCACATTGCAGAAAACCCACCAGTGGCTCGACGCCATCGCTGAGACCGCAGCAATTGATACCCACACTGCCTATCAAGCCCTGCGTGCCGTCCTCCAGACCCTCCGCGACCGTCTTCCTGTTTCCGAGGCCGCGCACTTCGCCGCACAACTCCCAATGTTAGTGCGCGGGATCTTCTACGAAGGCTACCGGCCCGCCGAAGTCCCCAGCCCCCTTTCCCAGCGGGAATTCCTGCTGCGAATTGAACAGAAAATCCCCCCCACTCCAGCCCACCCTTCCCTCGACATCTACTCGCTGACCCAACAAGTGTTTGGTGTGCTTCAAGACTTCATCGGCGAAGGCGAACTGGAAAAAATAGCCGGCGTGCTTCCCTTAGAGCTGCGCAAGCTTATCCCCCAACCTCACCACGCAAGCTAATCTTATGAAGAGGCCGGGTTTAAGACTAGACCTGCCCCGGATCATCAAAGCCCCCCAACTGCACTTCGCTTCGGAGCGCCCTCGCGACGGCCTCGCTGATTAGTTTGTAGAGCAGTTTGGGATGAACCTTGTCGGGGAAAGGCAGCCCCAGGGCGCCCCAATAATACCATCTCTTTTAGGTTTATGGATGATTAAAAGACCGCAGCACCTAGGAACGCGGAGCCCAGCTCCGCAAGGACTTTCTGAGTTTTTGGAGCGTCAAAGCGGAATAGAGTAGGGAGACGCGGGGGCTCCGCGGTCCCGGGAGAGAAGGACCAGTTTTCTTCAAGATTTGGTATAAGAGAGGCCTTTGATAAAGGAAAGAGCAAGGAACTTTGAGCGCAACAAGACACTCCAATGCGGTCAGTCCTTTTTGCGGGCACCGCCAGAAGAACCTTCCTGCGAGCAGGCCTCTGCTACGCGCTCCAATAGCTTTAAAAAAACGTCCGCCTCCCCTTCGCTCAGACACCCGAGCACGCGCCCCTGCAGTGTCAAGGCGAGCGCTTTGGCATCCGCAAACACCTCCCGACCATGAGGAAGCACCAATACACGCTTAGATCGCCCATCGGATTCGTGGGGAACCCGCACCAAAAGCCGAGCGACTTCCATCCGACGAACCGTCGCGGTAATGGTGTTGGGATCGCTCGCCATGCGTTCCGTAATTTCAGTCTGCGTTAAGCCCGGACCATCCGCCTCTAAGAGCCAGCGCAAGACAGTAAACTGGTCTGGCGTAATCCCCAATGGGGCAAGGCGCTGACGAAAGGCTTGGTTTAGAGAGAACCAAGCCCTCCGTAAAAGTGGAGGCAAACGGCGAGTCGTCACACGGAAGATTCCCCCCAAATCTAAGACTTGGGCAGTGGAATATCAATATAGCTCAAGGCCCACTCCCGCATAAAACGGATGCGAGTCGGGCGCACCTTGTAAATAATGAGCGCAGGATTATCTGACTGCCCTAAATACCGCCTCAGCAGCGGGTTCTCCTTCCAAATCACCTCCAAGAGAACAGGGTCGGCAAGAATCTCGGCAACCCCAGTGATTCGCACCTGATCATGAGCGTCGTCTAAATAACAAAGTTCCACATTCGGGTTTACAGCGATCTGATTGGTCTTCCCGTAGGCCCGCAAATTCGCAACGTATACAACAAAACCTTCAGTGCGCACCGGAGAAACCGGCCGCAGATGAGGCTGCAGGCCATCAACGGTTGCGAGCATCGGAAACTTGGCCTTCTGCATCACCGCAAGGGCGAGTTGCGGAGCATCCTCTGCCGACACCGGGGCTGGGCTGGGTGGGTTAGACATAACGTTAAAGTTAGTTTGTTTTGAGGACCTCAATAAAGGCTTCCTGCGGAATATTCACTCTCCCAATTGCCTTCATTCGTTTCTTGCCCTCTTTTTGCTTTTCCAACAGCTTGCGCTTACGAGTGATATCACCGCCATAACATTTCGCGATAACGTTCTTGCGTTGGGCGGTGACGGTCTCCCTCGCTACAATTTTACCCCCGATAGCCGCCTGAATCGGAACCGTGAACAACTGTGAGGGAATGACCTCCTTCAACTTAGCTGCCAGAGCACGGCCCCGGCTTTCCGCTTTGTCTCGGTGGACGATGCTTGAAAAGGCGTCCACCGGCTCGCCATTGACCAAAATATCCAACTTCACCAACTTCGAGGCACGGTGTTCCGCATGCTCGTAATCCATGGAGCCGTACCCACGGGTGATGGACTTTATCCTGTCCACAAAATCCACAAGAATTTCATTCAAAGGAAGTTCCGTTGTCAACATCACGCGCCTAGTGTCCAGCGACTCAGTGTGTTTCACCTCCCCGCGCTTCTCCAAAATCAGCTGCATGATGGGAGAAATGTTTTCGTTCGGAATCATGAGGAAGCAGCGGACCATGGGCTCCCGAATCTCTGCAATAACGCTCCCATCAGGGAGATGCTCTGGGTTGTCCACCAGCACCATTTCCCCGTTAGTCTTGTATACCTCGTAGATCACGGAGGGGTACGTCGCAATAATGTCCATGTCGAACTCGCGCCGCAGCCGCTCCTGAATAATTTCCATGTGGAGCAACCCCAGGAAACCGCATCGGAACCCAAAGCCTAGGGCCATAGAACTTTCTGCCTGAAACACAAAGGCCGCATCGTTGAGCTGAAGCTTACCCATGGCCAGTTTGAGATGCTCAAAATCGGCGGTGTTGATGGGATAAATTCCACTAAAAACCATCGGTTGAACTTCTTGGAAACCAGCCAACGGCACATCAGCGGGCAACTTGGAATTGGTCAGCGTATCGCCCACCTTAACCTCGGAGCTCGTTTTCATGTTGGCAATAACGTAGCCGACACTCCCAGCCGCGAGTTCCGGCTGCGGAACAAACTTTGGCTGCGTGGGACTGAAAATTCCCACCTCCTTAACTTCGTAGGGCCGGTTGGTGGCCATCAGCTTGATGGTGTCGCCCTGTTTGACCACGCCGTCCATCACCCGCACGTAAATCACAACGCCGCGGTAAGTATCGAAAGTGGAGTCAAATACGAGAGCGCGCAGACGGTCTTCGCGCTTACCAGTCGGAGCCGGAATCCTCGCCACAACAGCCTCCAGCACTTCGATGATGCCGATGCCCGCTTTGGCGCTTGCCAGAACGGCTTCCTCCGCAGGAATGGCGAGAATCTCCTCCAATTGTTTGCGCACGGTGGGCAAATCGGAGTTGGGCAGATCGATTTTGTTAATGACCGGGACGATGGTAAGCCCTTGCTTAATCGCCAAATTTACATTCGCAACAGTTTGCGCTTCAACACCCTGTGCGGCATCTACCACCAGGATCGCACCCTCGCAGGCGGCCAGCGACCGGGAAACCTCGTACGCAAAATCCACGTGCCCAGGGGTATCCATCAAATTCAACTTATACAACAAGCCGTCCTTGGCCGTGTAGTTCATCGCTACAGGATGAGACTTAATGGTGATGCCGCGCTCCCGCTCCAAGTCCATAGCGTCTAACAGTTGTTCTTGTGACTCACGCTTTTCCACAGTGCCAGTGAACTCCAGCAAACGATCCGAGAGAGTCGTTTTCCCGTGATCGATATGGGCAATGATGCAGAAGTTGCGAGTGCGAGAGTTGGGCATAGAAAAATCTTTGAAACAGCGACGCCTTAAAGGGGGCGACGCGACCAGCACTACACTATGGATGACAGGGCGCAGAGGGTCAACCGGATCAGTATGGGGGCGTCACCGGTGGACGACTTCCCCATTTCGGGCTAATGGTAGAGTTCTTATGAGCACAGCTACGATTCCCGAAGCGGAGTTGGTGGACAAGGTGATCGCAGGCGGACGCGTTTCGGAAGCCGACGCGCTAGCACTTTACCACCTACCGCTTAACGAACTTGGCGCACTGGCGGATCACCGCCGCAATCTCGCCAAGGGCGCTTCCTATGGCGGGACTGGTGAGCGCGTGGTGACTTACATCGTCGATCGCAACGTCAACTATACCAACGTGTGCAACGTCTACTGCAAGTTCTGCGCGTTTTACCGCACAGAGCGCGACGAGGACCATTACGTGCTCACCCACGCGCAGCTGGACGAAAAGTTAAGCGAGCTCAGTGCCATCGGAGGCGTCCAGGTGCTGCTCCAAGGCGGGCATCACCCAAAGCTGGGAATCTCGCACTACCTCGATATGCTGGCGTTCATCCGCGAGCGATTTCCCCACATTAACATCCACGGATTTTCGCCCCCGGAGTTCCACCACTTTTCTCAGGTCTTTAAAATGCCGGTTGAGGAAGTGCTGCGCCGCTTTAAAGATGCCGGACTGGGCTCCATTCCCGGCGGCGGTGGAGAGATTCTTGTGGACCGGGTACGCAACCGGATTTCGCCCTTAAAGGCCAATAGCGACCAGTGGCTTGGAGTCATGGAAGCTGCCCACGGACTGGGCCTTTATTCTAGTGCGACGATGATGTTTGGCCATGTCGAGACTCTGGAAGAACGCGTGGAACATCTGCGCCGTCTGCGCGAAGTGCAGGATCGTACTCGCGGCTTTACCGCCTTCATTTGCTGGACGTTCCAGCCTGAAAACACCGTTCTCAAAGCAGAGCCGGTGGGCTCCTCGGAATATTTGCGCATGCAGGCGCTTTCCCGGATCTATCTCGACAACATCGATAATTTACAAAGCAGCTGGGTGACTCAAGGCCCCAAGATCGGCCAGCTCGCCCTGCGCTACGGCGCCAATGATTTCGGCTCGGTGATGATGGAGGAAAACGTCGTCTCGAAGGCCGGCACGAGCTTTAGCTTGCAGGCTAACGAGATCGAACGCCTCATCACGGAAGCCGGATACGAAGCGCGGCGCCGCAACACTTGGTACGAGCTTGAGCCTGAGGCTTACGCCATTTAATTCTTTTCCCCCAATACTAATATGAAGACCGTTAATCTCGCCTTTGGGGAAGCCGGGTACGAACTCAAATACAATGAGGACTGCATCGATGCCACAGTGCTTCTACCGGCTGATTTGCCCCCGTTAGCCGGGCAGCGAGACGCCTTTTTTAACGCCGTGCGCAACCCAATCGGTTCTGCGCCGCTCGCTGAAATCGCTCGCGTCTCTCTGGCGAAGGCTCACGCGGAAGGGCGCACGCCGAAGATCGTCATCGTTACCGCAGATCACACCCGACCAGTACCAGACCATCTGTTGGTGCCATGGTTGGTTGAGGAGTTGGGCGTACCGGATGAGGCCGTCACCATCCTTGTTGGAACGGGGACTCACCGAGGCTCAACACCGGAGGAATTACGCAAGATGCTGGGCGCTGCGGCAGACCGCTTTTCCGTGGTGAACCATCATTGCGAAGCTCCGGATCTTGTGTTCGCCGGACGCTCCTCATGCGGCGGGGAATGCTGGCTCAACCCGCTCTGGGTGGAAGCGGATCTGCGGATTGCCACAGGGTTCATAGAGCCACATTTCTACGCAGGCTTTTCGGGAGGATCCAAGGCCGTGGTACCTGGAATAGTGGGTTTGCGGACCGTCCAACATTTCCATCGGGCGTCGCTCATAGCGGATCCCCATGCGACTTGGGGAGAATTAACGAGCAATCCACTGCAGCGCTTGAGCCGCGAAATGGTGGCGTTGTGTCCGCCCCATTTCATCGTCAATGTCACGCTCAACCGAGCCAAAGACATCACCGGAATTTTCGCGGGTGCCTGCGTTCCCGCCCATGACGCCGGGTGCGCAGCCACCCTACACGAAGCGACCATTCCGGTAGCCGGGACCTTCCCCGTCGTGGTCACCACCAATTCAGGCTACCCTCTGGATCAAAATTTTTATCAGACCGTAAAAGGTATCTCCGCCGCGGCCCGGATCGTCGCACCCGGGGGAACCATACTTTGCATAAGCCGTTGTAATGCAGGGCTTCCTGATGAGGGTGAATTCAAAAATCTCCTCGCCGACCCGCGCTCCAGCGATGAACTGCACCGCGCCATCCAAGCGAGCACTCAAACACGTCACGACCAGTGGCAGGTTCAAACCTTGCTGCAATGTCTGGAAAAAGCGCGCATCATCCTTTACTCGGATCTCCCCGCCGCAAAACGCCAAATCACGCGAACGGCGCACACCGAGGACCCCTCGGCAACTTTGCACGAACTCGCCGCCGCCGCGACTGGAGGCAAACTACGCGTGGCGATCATGCCGCTGGGACCCCTGACGATTCCGACGCTCGAGACTTAAATTTGCTGCGTCTGGCGGCAACGAAGAAGCCACCTGTTGGAGTTTTTCCAAGTTTTGCGGAAGTTCCGCAAAACGTTCAAAGATGTTTGGCGGCTACCACTCCAAGGCTGAGCATGGCCTCCCCAGACTCAAACTTCCATCGACTTGAGTTTCTGAGCCGATACGCTTTCTGAGGTGCCGAGTTCCTGGGCAAATAGCGACACCCGAAACTCTTCCAAAAGCCACCGGAACGCCTCCCGGGATTCCGAAGGAACGCGTTTGCGCCAGCCTTCAAAAGGCAGAAGTTGCGCAGCCTTCTCAGCGTCCTTGGCCGGCTTGTGCAGCGCGCGCTCCGCCCGAACTTGGATCGCCTTTAGGTATCGAGGCAAATGCGCCAGCTGCGCAAAAGGCGTTTGAGCTGGAAAATCGGAGGGCACCAATCGCGCAATGTCTGCATTCATACCCGGATAACGCTTGGGCAAGGCCAAGAGTGTTTCCTTTAGCTCGAGGATTTTCCGCGCAGACTCGCCCAATTGATACACCAGTCCCGGCAGTGCCCTGCGGCCGCTTTCCAAAAATGACTCAAACCGTTCTTTTTGCAACGGATGCGCAGGTTCCCACACAAACGCGTGATCCAGCAAACGTTCCATCGCAGACTCCTGGAAATCTTCCGGCGACTGGTCTGCCGCAGCGCTTTGCAACTGCGCTCCCAACTGTTGCAGGCTGTTGTGAAAAGTTGCCGCCCCTCGCTTTGGGGCCCGTAATCGGCGCGCGGCTTGAATCAACTCCTTGCGCAACCCTACTAAATCACGAGCCAATCCCAGCTCCACCAGTTTCCGGATCCCGCCCCGTGTCACAGCATCCGCCTCTACCGCTTTGCGATACAGTCGCACATTCACCGACTCTCCGGCCGCCTCCACTCCTGGATAAGCCACAAGTGGCGCTCCCCCAACTTCTTCGATAAACACCGATTCCGGCAAGTCGCCAAACACCCACTCCGGCAACCCAGAGCGCTCCCATTGCCGCGCAGCCTTGTGCCAGCCACCGGTGCGATGGTCCTGCTTTTCAATCTGCTGTTGAACCGCCTCCAAATCACGTCCCACCGCGAGCGAACGCGAGGAGCGGTCCACCACTTCCACCCGAGGACACAAGTGCGCGGGAAGGCTTTGCTCCGGCCAATCTGCGCGCCGGATGTGAATCCGATACCGCCTCGTCAGGTATTCCGCAAGCGCGGTGAGAAAGTCTCCCCGACCAGGATCAAACTCCTTGGCCACCTCTGCGGCGCGCTCCGCCAACGGCATCAGCGGACGGCGAATAGGCTTTGGAAGGGCGCGCAACAGCAGATTGATTTGCTCCTCTCGAAGGCCCGGAACAAGCCACTGGATCTGTCCGGCAGTCAACTGAGCGGCCACCGGAAGCGGCACTTGAACGGTCACTCCATCGGATTCTTCCCCGGGATTAAAGGCGTAGCTGAGTGGCAGCGCGGTGTTGCCCAGGAGCACTTTATCCGGGAAAAGTAGCGGATCAAAAGTCGTGTCCGCCTCGCCAAGGAGATCCGCCTCCCGCATGACGCAGAAGTCCGGATCGCGTCTGGTTTTTTCGTCTACAAACTTGTGCAGATCATGCACCGAGGAAATTCCGTGGAGACGTGCCGCGTAAAACCGATACACCGCCTCGTCCAGATCCTGCGCCTGATGGTGACGGACCCGCGTGAGCGCCGTTTCCACCTTCTCCCGAGTTTGCCGGTTTTCGTCGAAAAAGCGTAGCGGAATGCGCGCCTCTTCGGCCACCAGAGCGCCTCGAATAAAAAGCTCCGTGGCATGAGTCGCGTCAATTTTTCCGTAATCGACACTGCGGCGGCAAATCTCCAGCCCGTGAAGCAGGATGCGCTCCTTGACGAGCACTCGCTCTGCTTTCTCGCTCCAAGCGGGTTCCGCGTGGCGGGTTTCGCAAAGGTGCGCGCCAAGATCCACCGCCCAGTTTGGGTCAATGCCGGCGGCAGTGCGGGCAAAAAGTTGGGATGTCTCCACGATTTCGGCCGCCATGATCCACTCCGGTTGCCTCGGTTTTTGGGCGACCTTCGCGCCATCAGGTCCGGTTTGTGCGGGCTGCAAGCGTCCCTTTTTGCCTCGCTCCATTCGAGCAAACAGGTGCGAGCCAGGAAAAAGCGTCACCAACCGACTGCCCGACGCCTTGTATCGATTACGCTCCTGGACTTGGGCAATCTGACCTAGCAGTCCGCTGAGGATCGAGCGATGAATGCCCCGATAAGACGTCGCGAAAGGGTCCTCGGGCTCATCTTTTTGGCGTTTGGCACCACGTCGATTTGGAATCACAGGGAGGGGAACGTCCGATTCAAACCGGGCGCGCTGCTTTTCCGGGAAGGCGTCGGCGAGCTGCCGGTGAATGTCCCGCCATTCGCGCATCCTTGTGAAGGAAAGGAAGTTCGCCTTGCAATAACGGCGCAGCGCATTGCTGCTTCCGCGGCCCTCTCCCTCCGGACATTGCTGCCACATTTTAAGAAAGCCCAGAAAATCTGAGTCTGCATCGGCGAACTTCTGATGCGCTGTTTGTGCGGCTTCCTTTTGCTCCTCAGGTCTTTCCCTCGGATCGGGAATGCTCAGTCCGGCGGCAATCACCAGCACCTCTGGAAGAACATTTTCCTCGCACGCTTGAAGCAGCATGCGTCCGAGAGTCGGGTCTAACGGGAGTCTGGCGAGTTCCGCGCCAAGCCCGGTGAGGATGTTAAGTTCGCTCACAGCGCCAAGTTCGTGCAACAGACGATAGCCCGCCCGGATG
>CALQFT020000048.1 GCA_943329925.2 Opitutus sp. GAS368 | reverse complement strand
TGTGCCCAGTCTGACAAAAATGCTTGGAAGCGCAGCAGCACGTACACCAGCAGGGCCGTATACACCTGCCACCGCACTGCGTTCGCGCTGTGCCCCAAAAAATTGCTCAGCTTCAGCGTCTGTTTGACCTGTTTGAAAAACACCTCGATTTCCCAACGCCGTCGAGATGTTGAATGAGCCAGTAGCACTTGGCGTTAGGATCGACGGGGGGCCTAGTGCGGATCCAGCTGACATTGTGATAGCGTTTAAGATCGCGGGATCTCGCACAGGTGGACAACCTCATGTCGTTTATTCCTTACTTCTGAAAACCTAGCCGACCCTCCCTCCAATATCATGATGAACGCCCACTCCCTCATTCACCGGTTGCGTCTGATTTTTCTTTTCGTCGCCTGCACTGCTTACGCGGAACCACGCAACCTCCCGCGCAGCACTCCCGAGGCTCAGGGCATCTCGTCCGCAGCAATACGAACTTTTGTAGAAGCCGCAAACCAAAATGTGGACACCATGCACAGCTTCATGCTTGTGCGTCACGGTTATGTGGTCGCTGAAGCGTGGTGGAAACCACAGACGGCCGAGATGCCGCACATCATGAACTCGTTGAGCAAAAGTTTTACCTCAACAGCGGTCGGCCTCGCCGTCGCAGAGGGAAAGCTCTCCGTCGATGATCCTGTCCTGAAATTCTTCCCAGAAGAGGCCCCTGCGCAACCCACAAAAAATCTGCAATCAATGCGAGTGCGAGACCTTCTCACGATGTCTACGGGACATCAGACGGAACCGAAGTTCGTTGTCGACGCACCTTGGGTTCAAACATTCCTGTCGCATCCCGTTGACCACAAACCCGGCACGCACTTTATGTACAACAGCGCCGCAACCCATGTGCAATCGGCCATTGTA
Source organism: Opitutus sp. GAS368 (assembly GCA_943329925.2). GTDB lineage: Bacteria > Verrucomicrobiota > Verrucomicrobiia > Chthoniobacterales > Chthoniobacteraceae > Chth-196. The sequence continues at coordinate 20,800 of CALQFT020000048.1, read as the reverse complement.
CGAAAGGTGACCGGCGAAACTGTTCTCGAGTATCTGCGTCCCCGCTTGTTTGAACCACTTGGAATCGAGAATCCAGAGTGGGGCAGCAGCCCGCAGGGCAACACCCTTGGAGGATGGGGAGTCATGCTCCGCACCGAGGACGTTGCGAAATTCGGCCAACTCTATTTGCAGAAAGGTCTGTGGAATGGAAAACAACTTGTCCCCTCTTCTTGGATCGAACAGGCGACATCCCGCCAGGTCTCCAACGGGAGCGATCCTACCAAAGATTGGGATCAAGGTTACGGGTTCCAATTTTGGCGTTGCCGTCACGGCGCGTTCCGCGGGGATGGAGCCCACGGACAATTTTGTATCGTTCTTTCAGAACAGGATGCAGTCATAGCGATCACGGCAAACACGCGCGACATGCAGGCACAACTCAATATTGTCTGGGACAATTTACTGGCCGGATTCCAATCCAAGCCGCTTCCGGAAAACTCTGTCGAACTCTCAAAGTTGAAAGCAACCGTGTCGCATCTCGCAGTCCCAGAGAACCATGTGGATCTCGTTTTGAAGCTCCCTGGAACATCAAAGACAGAAGCCAAAACACCAGCGAATCGCTAACAACTCGACGAACTGCAGCCGCGAAAAATAATACTTCAAACTGAGTATCGAGCCCCTGCCCCTGCTTTATTCTCCAGCTAGATGCCGGAGTGCTTCGCGGATCGCGGGGATCAACGGCGGCAGACACTCCCCAATAGCCTTTGGATTCCCCGGTAAATTGAGAATCAACGTCTTGCCCCGGATCCCGGCGGTCGCCCGGGACAAAATCGCCGTCGGCACTTTGGCAAAGGACAACATCCGCATCGCTTCACCAAAGCCTGGAAGCTCTTTTTCAATTACATCAAGGGTCGCCTCTGGAGTCACATCCCGCGCCGAAGGACCGGTGCCTCCCGTGGTAATCACCAGCGCACATTCACCCCGTTCACAAACAGCACGAAGTGTCTCAGCGATGAGGCTGCGCTCGTCGGGCAACAGATGCGCGTCAAACTCTACACCGCTACCCCAAGCCTCGCAAAAAACGCGCTCGATCTCCGGCCCGCTCAGATCGGCGTAAACACCGGCGCTGGCGCGGTCGCTAAGCGTGATTCGTGCGACTTTCATCCCCTAAATCTTCTCCTTTCGAACCACCCGAAGGTTGCTGATGAGCATGGTTTTATCCGCCGATTTCATCATGTCGTAAAGCGTGAGCGCTGCCACGCTTGCTCCGGTAAGCGCTTCCATTTCAACCCCAGTTTTTGCCCCCGTACGGACCGTGCAGGCAACTTCAATACCTTGTTCGCCAAGGACAAAGTCCACCAACACTTGGTCCAGAGGCAACGGATGGCACAATGGAATTAATGTGGCAGTGGCCTTCGCCGCCTGTATTCCGGCCACGCGCGCCACGGCCAGAACGTCGCCCTTGGGAAGAGCGTGTTCGCGCAACGCCAGCAAGGTGGCCGATTGGCAAATCAACTCGCACCTCGCTTCGGCGACGCGCGCCTGCACCGGCTTGTGGCCTACGGACACCATGCGGGCCTCGCCGCCGTCTAAATGGGAAAAAGGGGAATTCATCGGGAATAGTTCAAAAACAACCGCATCGGAGCACCTCCACAGACTCACCGGCAAGAGGCCGCATTCCGATTGGCACGCGAAGCAGCGCGTTGACTCCCACCAGAGCACCCAAATGGCCTGAGTCCAACCAAGGAAGAGCGTCCACACCCGCGGCGTGCAAATGAGCGGGCCAGAACGTCTCACGCGAATCCGCCAACAAAACGTCTCCCTCACACAAGGGAACCCGCATCCAGTTGGATGGAGAAAAATCAGCAAACAGCGCGAGGATTTGTCTTACAAAAACATGAAAGGCAACGAAGTGCGAAACTGGGTTTCCGGGAAGGCCAACCGCCACCTTTCCTTCCTTAACCCCGATGATGAGCGGTTTTCCAGGCCGGCAATTGACCTTGCGACAGACGATTTCAAAACCAAGTTCCCGCAAAATTTCTCCGGTGTGATCATGAGCACCACCGCTGGAACCGCCGGAAATCAGCAGCAAGTCGATTTGGTCCAGTGCGGCTTCCCGGCAGACTTGCAACGCTTCCCGGGGATCCTCGCCCGAATGCCGCCATCCCATCCACAAAGCGCCTTCCTGCTCCAGCAATGCCTGGATCATCGGGGCATTGGTATTCCTAATCTGACCGGGAGCCGGTTGAATCGAGGCGTCTACAATCTCGCTGCCTGTGGTCAGATGGAACACGCGCGGCCTCGGCGTGACCAAGGGGAGCACCTGACCGGCGGAGGCCAAGACCGCAAGCGCGGCCGGCGTAAGCATTTTGCCCGAGGACAGTAGCGTATCCCCCATCCGCGCGGCACTTCCCCGCAACCGGACGTGCGAGGCGCCACTCATGCGAGCAAGCACCACGTGATCCCCTTCGCGCACGGCATCCTCCTGCATCACCACGCGAACGCCTAGAGGAAGTGCGGAACCTGTAAACACGCGCAGAGCCTCCGCACGGCCCATTGGCAGCGGAGTTGGCTGGCCCGGCAAACTTTCCCCGACGATTCTAAACCGGCCTGGAAGCGCTGATTCCTCAATTGCAAAACCATCCATTGCAGAGCGGTCGAATGCGGGTTCGTCCACCGGGGCCAGAACGGTTTCTGCAAGGCGCAGACCAAGCGCGTCTGCAAGCGGCACCCGGCGAGAGGAAAGGGCGCTAATCCGGGAGTTCAAAATCTCCCGCACTTCATCCACGCTCAGCATGGGAGCACCTCTGCTTTCCAGATTGGAACCTCCTGTTTAAGCCTGTCCATAAATGCGGACAACATCCCGAATGCCTCCTGCCTATGGGGTGATGTAATGCCAACATAAACAGCAACTTCTCCCACGGAAACATCGCCCTTTCGATGCACCACCGCTACCGCATCGCAGGGATATTGCACATCCAACTCTGAGAGAATCCGCCGGATCTGTTTCTCCGCCATGGACTCGTAAATTTCATAGCGCAGACCCCGAATGCCCGCTCCCATTTCCATGCCACGCACCGTCCCATAAAACTCGACACGCGCACCATTTGCCCCTGAATCCGCGAGAAGCGCCTGGGAACGGGTGATTGGTTCCGTGCAAAAATGGATGTGCATTTCCATGGTTTTCAACCTCCCGAAACAGGAGGAATGACGGCCAGTTCATCGCCCGGCGCAATCATTTCGCCCTCTAGCAGATACTCTCCGTTGCGCGCGAGCCGGCAAACGTTGCGCAGGCTTGATAACTTGGGGTGCTGGACGAGAAGCCAACTCCAAAAAGCACTCGCCTCTTGGGGTGCTCCAATAGGCCATTCGCAAAAAGCTGTTCCAGCGACGGTTGCCGTTTGGGCAAATAAAAGAACGCGAACCATAAGCAAATCAGCCACCAATGGCGGTCATAGGACGTCCGGGCTCGTAGCATTCTGTGAACTCGTGGTTTTCCGGCTTGTTGCGTATGGCCTCCAGAATGGTCGCCTTGAGGTCGCCCGCGCCGCGAAGTGCGGGGAGCACGTCCAATTCTCCATGACGCCCCAAACACGGTCGCAATTTACCGTCAGCCGTCAGCCGCAACTTGTTGCAGCTTTCACAAAAATCAGGGGTAGTTACGGCGCCAATAAATCCGACACGGACTTTGGTCTGCCTCATTTCAAAGTAGCGCGCAGGACCGTTCCCCGGACGGTATTCCGGAATGGCCTCAAGCGTGTCATGCGCGGAGAGAAGCTGCATTGCGTCTTGAACGGAAAAGAAACGCGATTCATCCAAAACTGCTGCGCTCGAAACTGGCATGAGTTCAATAAAACGCACGAGCATCTTTCGCTGCGCCGCGAATTGGACCAAGGGCCACAGCTCGCTCTCATTAACCCCGCGCATTAGGACACAATTAAGTTTAATTACCTCGAATTCAGCAGCGAGTGCTGCGTCGATTCCATGAAGGACTTCGGCAACATCCCCCCCGGTAATGGCACGGTAAACTTCAGGAGACAGCGCATCTAAGGAAATATTCAGCGAACGGACTCCCGCCTGCTTGAGGCCCTGGGCATGTCTGGCGAGGCGCAGACCATTGGTTGAAATGCCCAAGGTCTGGACCCCTGGTAAAGCCCAGATTCCAGCGGCAATCTCCTCGATGTCATGGCGCAAGAGAGGCTCTCCGCCGGTCAACCTGAATTTCCTAAAGCCCAAAGCACAAGAAGCCTCCACCACGCGGATGATTTCGGAGGCACTCAAGTGGTCCGCTTTCTTTGCCCAGCCTTTGTATCCTGCGGGCATGCAATACAGGCACCGTTCATTGCAGCGATCGGTGACAGAAATACGCAGGTAATCAATGGTGCGTCCGAAGGAATCCATTAGTTTCTAATCTCACACCAGCTTCCACTCCTCCACAAGCAGCACTCGCTCCAAGCGGTGCCTTAATCAAATTTAACGCCGATTCACCCTGCGGCGTGTCCCTAAAAAATACGGGTTGGTGGGCTGAAGGCTGGTTTCCCAGGAATCCGCTCATTACGCTTTAGCCCATGGAGGAAAACTGCCAAATTCTCGCCATCTACATTTCCCCCGGACACAATTTCTTTGGCCGCCATAACCAGTCAGCGCTGGCCCATGAAGTTGTCGCAGTGCCGGAAGTGGACTGCGTAGTAGGAAGCGGATTAGTGGGAGACCGGTTCTTTGGATTTAAAGAAAGCTACAAAGGACAGATCACTTTTTTTTCCAGTGAAGTCTTCGATGAAGTCTGCGCGACCCTCGGGTTACTCGGAAAGCAGCCCTCGGCGTTGCGCCGTAATGTGATCACGAAGGGCTTGGATTTGAACGAGTTGATAGGAGAGACATTCTCTATTCAGGGCATTGTCTTTGAAGGAACGGAGGAATGCCGCCCCTGCTACTGGATGGACTCTGCGCTGGGGCCAGGCGCGGAAGCAGCCATGCGTGGGCGCGGCGGGCTGCGGGCGCGAATCATCGAAGGCGGCAAACTTCGAGTGAACGTATGAGGCGGTGTACCGGCGCCCTCCTGTGCGGGGGGCGGTCTTCCAGAATGGGACGGGACAAGGCCCTCCTTGAGGTAGCGGGGATGCCCCTTTGGCGGCTGCAGTTGGAAAAGCTTCGCGCTGTTTGCAGTGAAGTTGTCGTTTGTGGAAGCCCTGCCCAACGCCACGCTTTTGAATCCGACCACGTGCGCTTTGAATCAGATGCCGCACCTGGTTTGGGGCCGCTATCCGGCATAGCGCGCGCAATGGAGACTACCCGGTGCTCCCACGTTTTGGTGCTCGCAGTCGACATGCCTAAAATGTCGGAGCACTACCTTTCGGGACTTTTGGAATTCGCCAGCGAGGGGAGCGGCGCGGTTCCTGAAAATGGGGGACTCTTCGAAGGGCTTTGCGCCGTTTACCCAGTCACAATGCGGCCTATGGTTCTGGAGCTTCTCTCGGGATCGGACCGATCCTTGCAGCGCCTAATCAGACTTGGAATGGAGCGGAGCCTGATGCAGGCAAAGCCGGTATCCACCTCGGAACGAGCGCTATTTGAGAATTGGAACGCCCCTGCCGATGTTGCCCCAGTTCAGAAATAGCGCAGAGCCGGCAGTGCGATCGGAGGCGGCGGACCGGCGTCTCATACTAAATCTTGAAGAAAAGGGGTCCTTCTCTCCCGGGACCGCGAAGCCCCTGCTCCGCTTTGACGCTCCAAAAACTCAGACAGTCCTTGCGGGGGCTCCGCGGTCCCAGGTGCTGAGGTCTTTTAATAATCCATAAACCAAAAAAGAGATGGTATAATATCGAGTACAAACGCCTCATTGAATCTGTAAACAACAAGGAAAAATCACATGCTAAAAAATCCTATTCTTACAATTCAACGCCTTCACGAATCGCGGCGTGCTTGGTTAAAATATCATTCAGTCAAACGCGGACTGACCGAGGCGGATTTACGATCATTGGATACACCTCTTGCATATAAAAATGAAATCAACCCCACTGGCATTTTTACGGTTCGCAATTACCCTTTCCTTTGTTCAAGCAACCTCGGCTGAGCCGATGTAGGTGGCAATCCACCAATGCCAAACGGCCTTGAGAAAGTCACAAAAAGCCTAAACACGAAGTTCCTAGTCGCCTCCCCGAGGTAGGCGGCAACTCCCGATGCCCTACCGCTACTGATTCAACTTCATGGCGCGGGTGAAACCGGCGCGAACATTGAAAAGCTTCAAGACTCGGCGCCTATTAATTTTTTTAACACTCAGAACATTCAGCCTTTCGTGATCGTAGTTCCCCAGTGCATGCCGAAAAAAACTGGCGAAAAGGCCACTTGGGAGCCTGAAGATCTGGAACTATTATTCACCGAGTTGGAGAAAACCGTCCCATTCGATAAAAGCCGCGTTTATCTGATCGGCTACAGCATGGGCGGCTACGGGACATGGGCCTGGGCTGCTGCTTTCCCCCAACACTTTGCGGCCATTGCACCACACGCCGGCGGGCTGGGACGAGGAGGCCCAATGGACGTTACCCACGAGTTGGACGCATGGGTAAAACGGCTCGCGCCACTTCCTGTATGGATTTTCCATGGAGCCAAGGATGCGGTGGTTCCGCCCGAACGTTCGGAACGCATGCTAAAAGCGCTTAAGTCCAAGGGGGCGAGCCAAGTCGAGCTAACGTTGTTCGCGGAAAAGGGGCACGGCATTGGGAGTAATTTCCGGAATCCAGATTTGTATTCGTGGCTGCTGCAGCATTCCCGCTAAAGCACGTTATCTGATCTGAATTTCACAGGACCGTCGTGGAGTTTGCCTTTTTAGCCAGACTTAGTAACTTGAGCGGCTATGGCAAAACCTTCTGCCCTCGGAAAAGGTCTGGGTGCACTTATTAGTGCGCGGCCCGCAGCCCAATCACCAGCCTCAGCCCCAATTGCATCCCCCACCCCAGTGGGGGAAAAGGGAGAGCGTGTGCAGCAACTTGCCGTGCGCAGCCTCGCAGCATCCTCGCTGCAACCCCGCAAAAACTTTCCGGAAGACGAGTTGCGTGAACTCGCAGATTCCATCCGCGAACACGGCATTTTGCAGCCCCTCATCTGCCGTTTACATGAGGGACGCAATGAACTGATCGCCGGAGAACGACGCTGGCGAGCCGCCCAACTTCTCGGGCTGGAAACCGTCCCCGTCATTCTGAGGGAGGCCTCCGACAAAGACGTTTTGGAACTCGCGCTCATCGAAAACCTTCAGCGCGCTGAGCTCAATCCGGTAGAGGAATCCAGAGCATACCTGCGCCTTTCCCAGGAGTTCTCCATGAAGCAGGAGGACATCGCCAAGCGCGTGGGCCGCAGCCGGACATCGGTCGCAAATAGCCTTCGCCTACTGGATTTGGCGCCAGAAATTCAAACGTGGCTGACTCAGGATCGCCTGAGCGTTGGGCACGCAAAAGTTCTGTTGGGGCTCCGCTCTTTAGAAGAGCAGGTTGCTGCTGCAGAAGAAGTTCTACGCAAAGGACTAACCGTCCGCGGCACCGAAACCTTAATCGCTCAACAGGCAGCTAACACAGGCGGCGAACGCCGTACCAAGAATGTCAAAGCGACCTCGCGCCTAGGCCCCGCACTGCATAATCTCCAGAATCGGTTGCAGCGGCATCTGGGCACCCACGTCGTGCTTCATCACGGAGACAAGCGGGGCCGAATCGAGATTGATTATTACGGTCAGGATGATCTTGAGCGGTTACTAGTCGTCATCGGATTGGCCCAGGAAGAACTTTAAGCAGCCCATGCTTCTGTTCCGAAATCCACCTGGTGTTTTGGCCCGCGTCCTTGTGGCGATCCTCGCCTTCGCAGCCTGCAAGCGGGAAAAAAAATCCCCCTCAAAACCTGCCCCAACCACCGCAGTACCGCAATCCATACCGCTTGATATTTGGACTGAATTTAGCGGTCAACGCGCCTTGGACCATGTCCGTACGCAAGTTGAGTTCGGGCCTCGGCCCGCCGGTTCTCCGGAACTTGCGCGCGCACGAGAGAAGATCGCAGCCACGCTCCAAGCTTGCGGGTGGAACACGGACGCACAGGAGTTCACCGCCCAAACCCCGAACGGTCCGGTGCAAATGGTCAACATCATCGGGCGCTTCCCTTTGGAACGCGGGAATAAAGCCGGGGCCTCCACCCAAAAAGTCATCGTTGCTTCTCATTACGACACGAAGCTTTTCCGCACCATCGCCTTCGTAGGCGCCAACGACGGAGCCTCCAGCACCGGCGCACTTCTAGAACTTGCGAGGGTATTAGCGCTCGATCCGGGCCTTGCAGCCAAGATCGAACTCGTGTTTTTTGACGGAGAGGAGGCCCTCCAACAGTTCACCGAAACCGACGGACTCTACGGAAGCCGCTACTACGCCACGCAGTTGCGGGAAACCGGCAGGGCAGCGCAATTTAAGTGCGGGATTGTTTGGGATATGATTGGTGACAAAGATCTTACAATCACCCTTCCACAGGACTCCCCAAGGGAGCTCACCATCGCGATGCTCGCCTCTGCCGACAAATTGCAGTGCAAAAATGCATTCCGCATTTTCGAGCGCCCCATGCTGGACGACCACGTTCCACTGAACCAGATTGCGCGCATCCCTTCACTTGATGTCATTGATTTTGAATATCCTCCGTGGCACACAGCGGACGACACACTCGATAAACTCAGCGCCACCAGCCTTCAGACCATAGGCTCAGTGACCCTCCATTATCTGAAGCAGAACTTCTAAATAGCCGCTCCCTAAAACTTCAGCGCCAACTATTTACAGGCGCTCTGGATAAACTCCACGGTGTCTTGCCTAAACTTCTCTGCATCCGGGAGGTGAAAATACATCATGTGCCCGCTGGCGTACTCTTGGAAACGGAGATTCGCCTGGAGTAGTTTTGGAATAGGTAATTGATTGATGCTGAACTGCATGGCGTCCTGAGGCACCACAAGATCACTGCGTCCAACCTGCAAGAGAACCTGCAGTCGGGGATTACGCACGAGCGCCTCGGCCAACCGATTCTCCATGGTTACAAAACGATTGGCATACTGGTTAAAATTCCATAACCCGTAAATGGGAGCCATTACCCGATAGGGATGATCGCTCTCAAACTGCAGCGTATCGCGCACATAGGCGTTGATGGACGCGGAAACCGCACCACGAAGGAAGTCAGCGGACGGATCGAAGCTTGGGGACTGAGTGTCGGTCTGGAGGTCGTCAGCTAGCACGCGGGCGTCGTAACCACCGAGGATCTTGCCCTCCTGTTTGAGCAATTGCTTACGAAAACGCCAGCGGTCGATCCGAAGGTTTTGATCCAAGACTTGCTGCACCGCAAGTCCAGTCAGACGAGCCACTTTCGACGCGATCTGTTGACGCTCCGCATCAGGCAAAGTGTTCCCCTTGAGCAACGCAACTGCATATTCGCCCTGAGCGAAAGCTCGAGATTCCGCTTCAGCTTTAGCGCGGTCAGATTGTAAATCAGTCGCCAGCTTTTTATGAAAATGCGCCACGTTTGTCAGCGCGGGCAGCGCACAAATAAAGGGCAAATCGTTGCCCGTTTGCTCGCTGATAGTTTGGTAGTTCAACAGCCCGGAAACAATCTGCAGCCCGTTAAGATATATGCCGTGTTTGGACTGCAGGTGCTCAGCGAGTCCCGCACCCCGAATCCCGCCGTAGCTTTCGCCGCACAAAAACTTGGGCGACTCCCAACGCTTTTCACGGGCGCAAAACATCCGGATGAACTCACCCACGGCCTCTATGTCTTCTTCCACACCAAGGAACTGCTTTTCGTTTTCGCCTTTGGCGGCACGACTCAGCCCGGTACTCACCGGGTCAATGAAAACCAAATCGGTGGCATCGAGCACGGAGTTTGGATTTTCCACCAACGGAGCGAGGGCAGAGGGACGGCGGCCATCCAGCAGCGTGTCAACGCGCCGGGGCCCAAGCCCTCCCAAATGCAACCAGACCGCGGAGGAACCTGGGCCGCCATTAAAACAAAACATCACAGGCCGGGTCGCTGGCGCCGCCTTGCACGTGCGCTCCCCATTGTCTCCGGCCGCAGCGTAATAAACGTAGAATACGCTCGCACGCAACGTTCCATCTTCCTTGAGGATAGGCAACATTCCCGTCTGCGCGCTGTAACGCAATTCCTTACCCGCTATATGGACGCTCCCAGAGGTTTCCTTAGGCTTAACCTCCACCTCCTTCACCGCTGGTTTGGAGTCATCCTTTTCCTTTCCCACGGACTCAGTGGGCTTTTTTTCCGTGTCCTCGGCCCAACAAAAGGACGGAGACAAAAGCGGCAGCATCAACAAAGTGAGAGCAGGGATAAACTTCATGAAGGGAGAAGCGTCGCATTGTATTCGCAAGTTTGGGAGGGGAAAAAAAATCACTTTGGATTGTATAGAAGAGCGCCAAGAGCAATCTTTGGCGCAATCGTTCTTCCCACCCGCGTGAGCACCTCACCCCCAACTAAAACAGTTTTCCTTACCGGCGCGAGTTCGGGCATCGGCCGAGCGACAGCCGAGTTATTGTCCGAGCGAGGGTATGAAGTTTGGGGAACGGCGAGGGACATTTCGCGGCTCCTTAAGCTGCCTGGGTTTCACCCGGTGAGGCTGGATCTCAACGACGGCGCCCAGATCTCCACCGTGTTTGAAAAAGCAGCAAAAGAGGCCAGTGGCTTTGAAGCTCTGATTAATAACGCCGGTGACGTGATTAACGCCCCTTTGGAAACGCTCGTATCCAACGGGTTGCGCTCACAGATGGAGACGCTTTTTTTCGGACCTCTGGAACTTATCCGCCACGCGCTTCCCGAAATGCGACGCCGCAACAGCGGCTGCATCATCAATGTGACGTCTCTCGCGGTTCAGTTTCCAATCCCATTCAACTCCGGTTACAGCGCGGCCAAGGCGGCCCTCGCCTCCTGTAATGAGTGCCTCAGACTTGAACTGACGGGAACCGGAATCCGCGTCGTCGACGTCCAACCGGGGGACGTGCACACAGAAATTTTGCGCCGCACCCGCGAATTAAACGAGCCGGAGTGCGCGGCTTATGAGCCGAATTTATCGCGAGCCCGCGCGAGCGAGGCCGGGAAAATGGAGCAGGCCTGTGCGCCCCAAACCGTAGCGCGTTTGCTTGTGAAGCTTCTTTCCGATCCGAGCCCACCCCCGCGCAAGACTGTGGGCAATTTCTTCGAAGCGCGACTGGCAACGACGGCGAGTCGGATACTGAGCCGGAGAATGGTCGAGAGGCTGCAGCGATTGATTTACAACTTAAAGTAGATCCTTTAGTGCTTTGCGAGAAGCAGTTTGGCTGTATGCTTTAATTCGCTCCACCGCACCCAATCATACTCCGGTGCGTGCGCGATATGCCGCAAAAGACTGCGCCATTCCAATAGGGCACGCTCGATGTCCCCCATCCGAAGCGTCTCACTCAGCAACTGTTGTTTCGGCAATCCCAACTGCTCAATGCCCCGAACGGCCTCGCTGGCGCCCGCCCCGTAATCCGCAGGTACGCCCATCTGCAAGTAACCCTCATAGTCCGCGTTGCGATAGGTGCGTTGACATACAGTTGCGAGTCGCCCTCCAGTCCGCGCCCCTTCTTCAGCAAAGCGCGGGCCGCCGCGCAAATCAGCGACATCAAAGAGCAGATCCTCGACGGAGTAGTTGGCGTCTTCCAGAGCAGCAGCGACGGCAAGCCCTTCTCCATGTTGGAAAAAAGAAAAGAGAACACCCCGACGCGTGGGTGTTCCGTCCGACTCAATCAAGCCCAATTCGCGCCACGCCATCGCAGCAGACGGGGTGATGGCAACGCTGGAACACCAGTCTTTCTGCGGGCAAGCGGTGCACTCGGGTGGCTCACCCCGACGCAAAGGAGGATCCACTAACAAGCGACCTGCCGAATCCGGAAACGCCTTCAACCGCACACCTCCAAAGCTCAACTGTACAAAAAGCTGTTCACCTCGAGGCACCAAAGAGACAGGGATTCCGCCACCAGTGATATCTGGGAGTTTCTGCAAAACAGCGACTTCCATTTCATCAGAGGAAACCTCCTTGCGCGTAAGTGCCTGCCTCAGCTTGGGCGAAAGCAATAGCACTCCACCTTCGGCACGCTGTCCCAGATGCAACTCCCTGCCATAGCGCTTAAGCGGCCCGGGTAGCCGGCAAAGGGGACCCTTACCAAACTTTTCCATCCTGCTGGCGAGACTTTCCGTGCGCACCCAGCGACCGATGGGTGTATCTGCGTCACCTCTTTTCGCTGTTTCATCAACATCGCTAAGCAACACCCAGCAATCTGAAAGGTCTGATTCCATCGCAGCAGGTTGCGTTTCCCAACCACCGTTACTTCCCCACATCTGCGCCCTGCCCCGACGCAGGAAGCGCGCACGCTCCGCATCCACTTGTAGGCCGCACGGCATCGCGCCCGTGGCGAGGGAATGCTCACAGCCAATCGGCACTGTGATGGCGGAAAAAAGTCTAGAATTAAGCCGCAGCGCACTCTCAAAGGCGGGGAGGCCACGCAGCGCAGCGTGGTGCATGACAGCAAGCAACGTTGTCCAGTCCAGATGATTACTGCGGCGCAGCGGCAGGGGCTGAGCGTCGCAAAGCCTCGGCGGCTGCTGGGAAACCAACGCGTATCCCGTCTCATCCAGTCCGCGACGTCCAGCGCGACCGAACATTTGCAACAACTCCGCGGAACTCACCTTACGCTCAAACGCACCCACAAGATACGTAGTGCCGGAGACCGCCACAGAGCGCATCGAAAAGTTAATGCCTGCTGCAAGCCCCATGGTTGCGACAACCACGCGCAATTGACCTGCTTTTGCAAGTGGCTCAACCAATTGAGCCCGCTGTGCAAAGGAGAGTCCACTATGGTGATAAGCGACGCGCAACCGCAACAGCTTTGCCAAGTTGCGTCCGGCAAGTTGAACTTGGGCATCGGTGAGTTGGAGTGGCGCGCAAGGCGGAAGTGTCGCAGCGATATCCACAGCAAGCTGCTCGGCAGACTTGCGCCTTGGGGCGAAAAGCAGGACGGGACCGAGATCCTCGGCCAAAGCGTTGCGGATCATGCGGGGCCACCACGAGCGTAAAGCCGCAGGCGAACGGTCCGCGAGCGAAGGCATATCAACCTCCTCCAATGGCACCGGCCTTTCGTGATGGGAAATGAGCTGTGCGTTCCGCCCGATGCGATTAAGCCAGCCGACAATATCCTGAGGATTGGCGACTGAACCGCTCAACAAAAGCAATTGGGTAGACGCTGGCGCGAGCGCAATGGAAAGCTCGTAATGCACGCCTCGCACGGGATCCGCAAGCATCTGATATTCGTCTATCACGAGCAGACGCGGGCCGGCTCCGGAAAGCAGGCGCGCCCGCTGGGTTTCGAGTGTGGCGACGACCACTCTCCGGTCGAGTCCCTCGGCAAGATCACCCGTGGCGATACCAACGTCCCACCCGCGCTTCTTCCATTCGGCGAGCTTGTCGTTTGCAAGGGCGCGTGTGGGGACGGTGAACACTGCCTGGCCTTTTATCGAGTTGTATAACAGTTCGAATATAAAGGTTTTACCAGAACCCGTTGGAGCGTGAACCACGACATCAAACCCCTCACGCAACGCCTTGACTGCCTTCTGTTGCCAAAGGTCTGGTATGGAAATCGACTGTGAAAAAACGGAGGCGAGCACGAAAAGAGCGGCAAAAAAAACAAAGCTCCCAGCCTTTGGCGATGGGGCTTTCTCGCCTTACGATAAGGCGGGGTTCCCGCTTTTCAAGAGGACTTGTAGCGCCCTACGATGGGCTGCCGGCAATGCGGCTTCTGCAAGCACTACACCCTGAGTAAACCAGCGCTGATTCTCCCCCAGAACTTCTGGCACCGGTGCCTCAAAGATGCGCAACGTCACCTTGTGATGTGTGAACGGGTAAACCGTTTCAAACAAAACCGGCCCCTCGCCCGCCTCATTAAGAGGAGGCAATTTCCATAGGCCGCCCGCACGACGGCCCTGCTGCTGTTCCAACAGAACTTCTGATCCCCGCACCATCCAAGCTGCCGATTCATTCAATTTGATAGTCGCCCGACGTGGACCCTTCCTCGGCAATTGCTCGGGTTCAACCGCAGCGCAGTCCCTTTGTATGGGACATTCCAGGCACCTTGGATTCTTGGCAACACACACGAGTGCACCCAACTCCATAAGTGCAGAGGTGTGAAGACGGCCGCCGCCTGAGGGGAGTAGAGCCACCGCGAGACGCCAGATTTGGCGTGCGCCGTTGGGCGTGTCCACCGGCATTTGAAAGTTTGCCAAGCGTGAAAGTACACGGGCGATGTTGGCATCCACCGCAGCCTCAGCCCGATCGAATGCGAAACTTGCGATGGCCCCGGCAGAGTACGCTCCGACACCGGGGAGCGTTTTTAAAAGGGCCGGATCCGAAGGAATAAGTCCACTGAAGTGGCCCATCACCGCCTGGGCCGCCTTGTGCAAGTTTCTAGCCCGAGAGTAGTAGCCAAGCCCCTGCCACAAGTGCAGCACCGTCGATTCAGGAGCGGTCGCCAAATCTGCGAGCGTCGGAAACTTCTCCATCCAGCGAAGGAAGTAGGGGATCACCGTGGCCACCTGCGTTTGTTGCAGCATGAACTCCGAAACCAAAACCGCGTACGGGGACGGCTTCTCCCGCCACGGCAACTCGCGTCCCATGAGCAGAAACCAATCCGCTAGGCTTGCTCGGATGCCCGCTGCAACAGAGGGCTCAAAACTATAATCCGAGTCGGAAAACTCCTGATTAAAACTCATGCCCTGAACGCTACCACCCCTCACCGGATAGGCGAAAAGTCCGTGGCTTTCATGTAGATAGATTTGACGCCCTCAGGCTGAGGGAGAGTCAGTGCGCCATTATTTTCGCTCGCTGCTTTTGCGGCGAGCCAATCGGGGTCGGCTCGGAAAGTCTCGAAGGCTTTGAGACCTGCCTCTTTGCTGGGATGGCTCAAAATATAAATGAGGGTCCGCGGATCGGTCTGCTCTTTGTCCTGCGAGGGAGTCCAATAGCCGATGTGCGTCATGCCATGACGGATAAAGAGTTTGAGTGTGTGATCACGAAAGCGGCTGTTGAGGGCGCCTAGTTTTCCTTCGGGCGTTGTGTAAGTGCGCAGCTCAAAGACTCGTTCGCCTGCGTCCTTTGAAGGTTGGATCAGGGGCGAGTAATCTGTGGCGTTAAGGAAGATAGATCCCGGCGGTTTGGCGAGGATCTTGCCGTTGAACTCGCTCGCCTGCCGGGCGACTTGCCAATCGGGATCCTTGCTAAATGCCGCCCACGATTTGGGAGCATCGGCGCGACTCTTGTGCGCGATGATGTAAATGAGCGTGTTCGCTGCGCCGTCAGCGGCTTCGATTGGCACCCAGTAGCCGACGTTTTCCATGCCGTGCTTTTCAAAGAGATGACAGGTGTGATTGCGGAAACGGTTGAGCAAATCGGGCAGTTTACCTTCGTTGGTGACGTAAGTGCGCAGCTCAAAAACGCGCTCATCGGTCGCCGCGAAAGCGGAGTCAGAATGGGAGGCAAGACACATGGCAGAAGCGAAAACAGAACCGATCCAATGGCGGCGGGTGAATTGAATGTTCATATGTTAGAAATTGAAGGCGAATTAGTTAGGATTTTAAAATCAGGACACTACCGATGCGAGTCAGAGCAGCTTGGCCGGGTCTCATTGATGAAACTCCTCGCGCCCCAGAACACCAAGGCAGCGGGTGACCAATGAAGTCCAGCCGGTCTGATGACTGGCTCCCAGACCTTGGCCGTGGTCGCCGTGAAAATACTCATGAAACTGCACATGATCGCGCCAATGCGGATCGTTTGCATGAGGATGACCATCACCTAAACACGGACGAAGCCCCTGTTCGTTCAACGTAAAAATCGAGGACAAACGCCGAGCTAACTCATGAGACACCTGCCTCAGGTTCACCCAGTTACCCGAGCCGGTGGGAAGTTCGATAGTGAAACTATCCCCGTAAAAATGGTGATAGCGCTCCAAGGCTTCCACGAGCAAGTAGTTGATTGGAAACCAAATAGGGCCTCTCCAATTGGAGTTCCCCCCAAAAAGACCGCTCTGAGATTCGCCGGGTTCATAGGCGATGGAGTAATAGGTTCCGTTGAGCGAAATGCCGTACGGCTCCCGAGCATGGACCCGGGAGAGGGAGCGTATGCCGTGGGGCGAAAGGAATTCATCCTCGTCGAGAATATAACGCAAGACCCGCTGGAGTCGTTCGCGGGAAGGCACAGAGAGGAGGCGCAGCATGCGTGCGTCGTCGCCCATCTGTTCGGTCATGCAGGAGACGTGACGTCCGAGGTCGGGACGGTTTTTAATGAACCATTCCATGCGGGACTTAAACCCAGGCAGACGGTCAATCACCCTCTGATCAAGCACTTCCACTGCGAGTAAAGGAATAACGCCGACCACCGAGCGAGTCCGCATCGGAATAGAGCCGTGTTTTTCGATGAGCAATTGGTCGTAATAAAAGCCGTCTTCCTCGTCCCAGAGCCCGTCGCTGCCAAGGGCATTCATGGCGTCGACGATTTGGATAAAGTGCTCGAAAAATTTGGAGGCAATATTTTCGTAGGCGGGGCGATCTTGGGCGAGCTCCAAGGCCATCGAAAGCATTGAGCCGCAGTAAAATGCCATCCAGGCAGTGCCGTCGGCCTGAGCCAGCGAGTGCCCGCAGGGCAGAGGCTTGGATCGGTCAAAAAGTCCGATGTTGTCCAACCCCAGAAAGCCTCCAGCGAAGATGTGTTTCCCATTCACATCCTTGCGGTTGACCCACCAAGTGAAATTCACCAGCAGCTTCTGAAAGCAGCGCTCCAGAAAGCCCAAATCGCGCTTAAGCTTGGTGCCGGACATTTTATACACCCGCCAACAGGCCCAGGCGTGGACTGGCGGGTTCACGTCGCCAAAGTTCCATTCGTAGGCGGGAATCTGCCCGCTTGGGTGCATATACCACTCGCGCAGGATCAACTCCAACTGACCCTTGGCAAACTCAGGGTCCACTTGCGCCATGGGGATCATGTGGAAAGCAAGATCCCACGCCGCGAACCACGGGTACTCCCACTTGTCTGGCATCGAGAGAACATCGCTGGCGTGAAAATGCTGCCAGTCCCCGTTGCGCACGTCTCCTCGACCGACTGGGGGAGCCGGTTGGCTTGTGTCGCCTTGCACCCATTTTGGCACAACAAAGTGATAGTACTGCTTGGACCACAACAGCCCCGCGTACGCCTGCCGCGCCACGGAAGTTTGGTCCACGGTGAGTCGCGGAGAAATCAGCGTAGCATAAAAGGCGTCGGCTTCCTGACGTCGCTTATCCATCAAGGCATCAAAGCTTTTAAACGCTGCCTTAGCCCCCAAGTCCTCCGATTCTTTGGTCAAACGCAGCCGCACCACTGCCTTGCCGTGAGCTGGAATCTGGAGTTCAAAATGCGCACCGACCTTTGTCCCTACATCCTCGCGAACCGCAGAGGTTTGCCCCCAGATAACCGCACGATGAAAGCCGTCCTTCACTAAACCACCCGCGTTAGAAACTCCGTAGAGCACCTCGGCGTTGGTTTCGTTTTCAGTGAATAAAAGCGGCGCATCTTCTTCAATTCGAAACAGAAAGCGCCCCAGAGTTTCATGTTCAGCCAGCACCGTGCGCGCATCCAGCTTGCTCAAGCTCGGTTTGATTTCCGTAGCACCGTGGGTATCGCCCCAGCTCCACGTATTACGAAACCAAAGCTTTGGAAGCAACGTAAGCGGCGCGGACTCGGGGCCACGGTTTTCGATGGTAAAGCGAATCAGAAGATCCTCCGGACTGGCCTTTGCGTACTCGACGAAGACGTCAAAATAGCGGTCTCCTTCGAATATACCCGTATCGTGCAACTCGAACTCGGGGTCCACCTTACCACGCCTAGCATTTTCGCGAATGAGCAGTTCGTAAGGGAACGCCTGTTGCGGGTATTTGTACAACCCCCGCATGTAGGAATGAGTCGGAGTAGAGTCTAGGTAATACCATTGCTCCTTGGCATCCTCGCCGTGGTTACCCTCCGGATTGGTCAACCCGAAAAGACGTTCTTTGAGAATGGGATCCTTTTTATTCCAAAGGGCAACCGCGAAGCAAAGCCTGCACTGGCGGTCGGTTAGCCCAAGCAAACCGTCATCGCCCCAGCGGTAAGCCCTGGTTCGTGCGTGTTCGTGCGGAAAATGCTCCCACGCATCTCCTCCCTTAGAGTAGTCCTCCCGAACTGTACCCCATTGCCGCTCCGCAAGATAAGGCCCCCAACGATGCCAGTCTTCATCACGGGTCGCCGCCTTCTGAAGACGTAGTTGCTCGGGCGTATAGTTGATCATGGGGTGGGATGTAACCGCTTATCCAGCAGGACTATTCTGTCTCTTTGATTTGAATATGGCGGTATTCCATTGTCCCCCGATCCGCCTCCAACCCGACGGGGCCATCAGCCGGCAACTTCAGCGCGTCCTCCAACACCTCGCCGTTGCAGGTGCAATGGGCGACATTGTCCTTAACGAGCACTTCGATCGTGTTCCAGTCCTGAGGTTTGTAATTTCCCAATTTATAATAGGGGCCGGCAACCCAGTAGTCGCGGCACTGCAACTGCGGCTTGCGCAGGAAGATGCCGCTATCGGCATTCACCGAAGCCCGAAACTGCAGCTTGAGGTGAAAGTTTTTTGGGAAGGTTTGCACCGTCCACAACTGACGAATTCTCGGTCCGGCAGCTTGCGGGTGTACCGTCAAGATCCCGCCCGCAGCGGAATAACGTTCATCGGAAGCTGCGATTTTACCGTCAAAAACTTCGGATGGGGTATAAGACCAACCGGAGAGATCCTTGCCGTTGAAGAGGGAGGTGAATCCAGCGTCTGGGTGCCATTGCGCGGCGGCGTCTAGCCGGGGAGCGCTTTGGGAGGGAGGTGGATCCGCCGCAAACGCCGGTTGGCCCATAAGCAAAAGGGCAACGAGCAGGATAGGGGCGGCAAGGTGTTGGGATTTAGCTTGGTGAGGGGGGAGAAGGTGCACGTGGAATCAGTTATCTGAATGTCTGCATTTCGGCAATGCCGATCAGGGCCGGGATGCTGTATCGGATGTCAAATTCGACACATCCCCGCCCGAAGTTCATTTCACTCCAAAAAAGAGTGATTTCATCCCAATTTAGCGGGTGAAAGTGGCTGCTTTACTGTATGAATGTGCAAGAAGAAAAGCCTGCTCTGGTGCCTTAAAGCTCCACAACCCCTTCTGAAGGCCATACCCGCGCTTGCGGTGGCGTTCGCATCCAAAAAAAGTCACCCCGCTGCCCTATGAAAAACCGGAACCACCGCCCGCGTCGGTTCACTCAGTTGCTAGGCCTCGCGACCATCACACTCGCCACGGCCATTGGCACTGTAATTTTTCAGAATCAGCCCCACCAGAGTGCGTCCTCTCTGGAAGTCTCTGCGGTTCAAGCACCCGAGCAAAACGCCACTGGATTGGATGTCGGCGCAGCTTCCAAAACATCGACCTTGCTGGGAGCCATAAAAAACGCCTTTAACACGCTGCTGAATGGCGGAAATGCCTCCAGTACAGTCGCGGGTAGTCCGACGCTGCGAGGAGCAACGGCAGCGGGTGCCACGCCAACAGGCGGACCGCGGCGCATGCTTGCAGTCAAGGGCGCCCCCTTAAGCGAAACCTTGGCCATTGCCGGACTGAATGTGGACGCCGATAAGGGTCGAGTCGTCAAACTAGATCCGGTGGATGCGCGGGAATGGAAAAACTTGCAGGAAGGCGACGTGCTTGCGCTGCCCACGGTGGCAGGAGATTTATTGGAAGGCACCGTCAACGTGGTGCAGGAGGACGGCGGATGGGCGCGCGTCGGCGGGGCGTTAGCCGACGGGAAGGGCAGCTTCAGCCTGAATACGAACGGCGAAGAGGTGTCTGGTATGATTCTGCTGCCCGAACTGGGCGTGGGTTACAAAATCGAAAGGGACGGCACAGATATGCTATTGGTGGAAAGACGCCTAAGCACCTTAGTATGCTTTCCGGCAGTAATATCCACTCGAACTGCGATCACCGACGGCGTGGCGCGCAAGGCGGTGGCCGCGGCCATCAACGTCCCCGTGATCAATACGCGACCCGGGGCAAAGGGCGTGATTTTCGTGGATTTCGACGGGGAATCCGTCACCGATCCAGTCTGGAACAACGGCCGCACCATCAACGCTGCACCATCCACGCTCTCGAACGATCAGATCAGCCAGGTGCTTGCGATTTGCGCGCAGGATTACGCGCCGTTTGACATCACATTAACCACTGACAGTGCGCTGTATGCGGCCACGCCGGCCGGACGCAGGATGCATGTCGTGGTGACCCCCACGGATAGTGCCGCTCCGGGGTCCGGGGGCGTCGCCTACGTGGATTGCTGGAGCGGAGCAGGACGCAGTTTCCGCTCCGACGTGGTGTGCTGGGTGTTTAACCAGTCAGTCAAAAGTGTCGCGGAATCCGTTTCGCATGAGGTTGGTCATACGCTGGGACTTAACCACGACGGACAATTAGGGGGAACCGAGTATTATGCCGGAAATGGAGGTGGCCTGACCACTCCAACAAGCTGGGCGCCTATCATGGGGGTGGGCTATTCTCGGAACTTAGTCCAATGGAGTAAAGGAGAGTACAGCCTCGCCAACAACACGGAGGACGACGTTGCGATCATCGCCCGGGCGGCCAACCAAGTCGGGTTCGTGCAGGGCGAGCTTGCCAACGTGTTGAAAGGCTTGCCGGTGAACGGCGGCACTTTTGCCGCCGAGGGCCTGCTCAGAACGGC
>CALQFT020000047.1 GCA_943329925.2 Opitutus sp. GAS368 | reverse complement strand
CCTTTCCACAGAAAACGCCTAGACCCGCGCCAACCCATTTAACGAAAGGATTTTTCTATGGCAGGTGGTGGTGGAAATATGGAGTCAGGCGAGCCTGACTTTCAAATCGCTCCGATGATCGACGTGCTGTTGGTGATGCTCATATTTTTTATGACCATCACCTCCGCTCAGGTGTTGCGCGTCGATAAAAACATCAAATTACCAATGGCTCCTGATGCGCAAAAAAAGGACAACAGCCGCGCCGAAGCTATCATTAACGTACGCTGGGAAGCGGAGCGACGGCTGCCGGTTTTCACCTTTGAGGACCGTCCGTATGATTCTGCCGCGCAATTTATTCCGTCTTTAATGCAGGCACGCGAGCTTGGCGAAATTCAGGCACGGCAGGGGAGTAATCCGCGTTTTAGGGTGGTAATCCGCGCCGATCGCGAGGTGCCTGCGCAGTACGTCGCACAGGCGATGAACGCCGCGGGGCAGGCCGGCATCTCCGACATTTCCTTCTCCTCGGTTAATCACGAGTAATTGTGAAAACTTTTATTCCCGAAGAAATGCCGGTGGGCGGCTTTCAAATCGCCCCGATGATCGACGTAGTATTCGTCATCATGTTGTTTTTCATGGTGATGGCCAGTGCGGTGAAGGTCGAAAACGAATTAAACACCACATTGCCTGGAAGTGCGGAGTCCTCCTCTGCGATGGATTTCGTCGATGAAATTATTATAAACGTCTCGGAGTCCGGCGAGATTTTCCTCAACGACGAACCCTTTGACTCTTCCGAGAGCCGGGACTTGCCGCGCCTGAAGGCGACCCTCATGCGCCTTAAGCAGCACGCGGACAACGCGAAAACACCCTCGCTCGTGACGATCATCAGCGATCCAAACGCCAAGTACAGCCGCACTGTGGACGTTCTCGACGCGCTCTCGGTTGCGAAAATTGAAACCGTCACCTTTACGGTGAGTGACGAGTAAAAACTCCGAGCCTTTCTTTAATGTGCCGCAAGGAGACTCCTCCCGCGAAGTTTCCTCAGCGCTTTGTTGCCCGCCGAATTCCGCCAACCGGATTGAGCGTTTCCACGTAGCCGATTAACATCTCATCGTAGGTCTGCGCCCCCCATTTGACTTCCTTGTTCGGATCCGGATTCGCTTTGTTGGAGCTGCTATTATCAAATATCGCCGTCACCCGCATTGTGCTGCCAGCGGGCACAAACTTGGGCTGTTTGTAATTGTAGCCCAACTGCCAATTAAAGTCGTAATGCGGGATGTCCAATAGCACCTCTTGTTTACCGTCTGCATAAGTGACTTCGTATTTGAACGCCTTGCCTCGAACGTGCAGGTGCGCCATCAAGCTTGTGATATTCAGATCAAAAGGCACCCGCTGCTCCTTTGTTTCATGGTGATTGGCCGTATTGGGCGGGATCTTTAAGTCGTGCTTGGCCACACCGAAAGTTTTCACCTCCATCTCAGGCGGCTCTTTTGCGAACACTAAACCGATTTGCATCTGTTCCTGAACCGCTTTGCCATTGGGGGTGTAATGTATTTGAAATTGCAGCGTTGCGCCCTTGCTCAATAGTCGGGCCGTTCCCGTCGCGTAAGTGCGCGCGCCGTTTCCCGGCACATATGCGGCCCAAAAACTGCCGGCGCCATCCGGAACTTTTTTCGTGTCCGCCCCTTCCTTTATCATTTGTACAATGACGTGATGCACCACATCCCGATGACTGGGAATAATCTCATACGCACTCACCCAGCGGTCCTCTGCGAAGTTTGTGGGCACCAATACAATCTGGTAGGGCATGGTTCCCTGCGCCTTGACTGTGACGGGTTGCGGCAATTGCAGAACGACGTCCGGTTTTGTGATGGACCAACCCTCGGAAAACTGAAGCGGCTTTGGGCCCTGCGCCGAGTCTCCCAGAGGCCGGTCGGAGGAGTGCAGCCAGCTCAGCAAATCGACTCTGTCCCGCGTTGAAAGCGAGCAGTCATTGCTCCAGGGATTTTCGGTTCCGTACGCCGTTGGGGCAGCGAACCAGGGCGGCATGTGTCGCTGTTCGACCACGCGCAGGATGGCTTTTGCTCGGTCGAGCACGGCGGGAAGTTCGTCCAATGCGAAGGGCGCTATGCCTCCGTCGCGATGACAGCGCATGCAGTTTTGTTGGAGGATTCGTGCCACGTCGCGGTAGTAAGTAACGGTTCCGTTTGACGGCGATCTGGCGTCGCCAAGGTCCAGTTCGCACCCCGGTGCAGCCGTCGCCTGTACCAGCGCTTGCCGCCCCGCGAGTAGCGCCTCGACGGCGTCCTTTAAGTAGCAGGAGCGGGGCGAGTCCAAATGGTAGCCGAGGCCGAATTGATCGTCGATGGCTCCCCTGTATTGAAGCGTGAGCGAAGAATCCAGAAGGAGCACCTCGCTGGTCGTGCTGGCCTGCAGTGCCGTGGCGAGGGATTTGTCCGTGTCGCTCACGTAGGGGACGCTGATGGAATTTTGCCGGATGAATTCCTCAATCTCTGTGGAACGCTCGCTGGTAAAGGGGTTTAGCAGGAGTAATCCGATCCCTTTGGCTTGAAGATCGAGTTGCAGTCGACTCAGCGTGGCCGCGTACCGTTTGCTTACTGGGCAACTGGTGCTTGTCATTGCGATCACCAGCCCGGTGCCTTGGATCAAGTCGCTCAGATGCTGCTTGGTGCCGCTTACCGCTGTGAATTCCAGATCCGGCAACTGCCTGCCGATGCCGACGTCCCCCGCTTTGATCACGTCGGGGCCCTCCCCTCCAATGGTCGCAGCCCGCGCATTTGGAAGCGACATCGCGCTCCAGATCAATCCTGCACTCAGCAGGGATAAAAGCGTTCTTTTGAGCATAGTAGATAAACGGGCGTAAAATAATCGGTTGAGGAAAACAGGCGGAAAAGAGGTGGAAAAGAAAGAAGATTGGAAGTCGGCGTTGGCGGCCTTGAGGGTGTAAGTGAAGGTTTCCTTGGAAAACAACGGGCAGCACGTTTTGGACCAGTTTTCTGCGCTGGAAATCTACAAACTGGTCAAAATTAATGCCCGTGAATAGCTTCTGGAGTTGCTGGCGCAGCTTGTCTGCCGAGAAACGCTTATTGTCATTACGGTGCGCGCCATAGATGTCCGGGAGCTAGCCTAGCAAAGAGAATTCCGTTGGGAAAAGCGAGGGCCGACATGTCGCCACGATTTGCTTCAGCGCCGCGAAGTTGGTGTTGTCATCGCTTTTAAGATCGCCGGATCTCTCGCAAGTCGACAATCTTATGTCATCTACCCCTCAAATGATCCGAACTATTTTATTTCTCGCGTCGGCAGTGCTGGGCGCTGCTCCTGTATCCAGTCCAGTCACCCCGGAAGAGGCGCTGAAGACCTTTGCTGTGGCTCCGGGCCTCAAGGTCGAGTTGGTCGCTAGTGAGCCGTTGGTGGCCTCGCCCTGTGCCCTGGCCTTTGACGGCAAAGGGAGGCTCTTTGTAGCCGAAAATCGAGGCTATCCTATCGGCCCGAAGGAAGGTGAGAGGCCTGCGGGTGTGATTGCGATGCTCGAGGATACCGATGGCGACGGCCGGATGGACAAACGTACGGTCTTCGCCGATGGGCTGACCTTCCCTAATGGCGTCCTTCCATGGAAAGGTGGCATCATCGTCACCTGCGCCCCGGATATTATCTTTTTGCGTGATAATAAAGGCACGGGTGTTGCGGATGAACGTCGCGTCCTGCTGACGGGTTTCGCCACCACTGGGAGCACGCAGTTGCGCGTCAACGCCCCCACGATCGGGCCTGATGGCTGGATCTACCTCGCCGCCGGCATGAGCGGCGGAACGCTTACCTGTCCGGAGCACCCCGAGCGGGCGCCGCTGAAGATGACTTCCGACGTGCGCTTCAATCCTGAGACCCTTGAGGTGCAGGCTGTGGATGGTCGCTCGCAGTTTGGCATGAGCTTCGATGGCGACGGAAATCGTTTTATCTGTATGAACCGACGGCCCGTGCAGCACGTCGTCTTCCAGTCTAACTGGCTGAAGCGCAATCCACGCCTGGCCTTCAGTGAGACCGTTGAGGATTGCAATGAGCGCAACGCATTCAATGGCATCAACGGCGGTCATGACGGTGTCCGGCTTTTTCCGATCAGTTCCAATATCACCACCGCCGACGGGCATGCTGGATCATTCAGTGCAGCCTGTGCGGTGCATGTCTGGCACGGGGGTGGGCTCACTCCCGAATGCGAAAATGCGGTCTTTTCCTGCGATCCGACCGGCAACCTCGTCCACGCCGACCGCCTGACCCCCAAGGGAGCGACCTTCGCCGCGACGCCGTTGTACAAGGATCGCGAACTGCTCGCCTCTCGGGATGATTGGTTCCGGCCCGTATTTCTCATGCACGGCCCGGATGGAGCTCTCTACGTGGCCGACATGTATCGTAAGGTCATCGAGCATCCTGACTACCTGCCCGAAGAGGTACGTAAGCATGCCGATTTTGTTACGGGTAAGAATTCCGGGCGTATCTGGCGAGTGAGCGCGATCACGCCAAGTCAGACGCCTGCGGTTGGCCTGGATTTCACAGAGCGCCGACGTTTTCTGTCGGTGATCGCGACCGGAGATGATGCTGCACCGGCCGCTACACGTAAGTTGGCCGAGGTTGTGGTTCGCGAAGCCGATGATAAGTGGATGCGGAACGCAGTGCTGAGCGGCGTCAGCGGACGCGAGAAGCCTTTCCTTACGGAGCTACTTGCGGCACTTCCAGTCAGTTCAAAGGTCAGCGCCGGCCTGGCTGAGGTCTTTGGGTATATCGGCACTACATTCGCCGAGTCGGCGGATCTGGAAATCGCGAGTAATACCCCACCTGCTGTGAGGCTCGCTTTGCTTTCTGGTTATCTCTCTACACCCGGACGTAAATCCGTGGGCCTGCCTGTGGCGTTCCAGTCGCTCTTGGACACCTCTCCTTCGGTCGCCTTGGATCCGAAGCAGGACGCAGAGGAGCGGGGTGTTGCTGTTCGCCTGATGGCTCGTCTGCCTTGGGAGCGTTCGGGTGAATCTTTGCTCAAACTCGCCTTGGACGAAGCAACGCCTCAACTCGCTTCCTCGGCACTCAAGGCCGTCGTCGCATATCCTAAGGACGAAGTCTCGGTCGCGTTGCTCGCCGGTTGGTCGCATTATACGCCGGCTCGTCGTGATGCCGTCCTCGGTGCTTTGCTTGGAGCATCTTTTCATTTGAAGGGTGTCCTCACGGCCGTCGAAACAAAGCATCTCCCAGCGAGTGCTTTTGCCGGAGTGCGACGTCGTCAGGTGCTCGCCGCTAAGGATCCAGCCATCAAGGCCCTGGCAGAGCGCTTGCTCACCGTTTCAGCGCGTCCCGAGGCGCTGGCCGACGCCAGCAAGGCTTTGGCACTCACGCCTGCACCCGCGGACGGTCGCGTCGTCTTCAATTCAATCTGTGCCACCTGTCACCGATTGGACAGGGAAGGGTACGCCGTCGGACCGGATCTCTTCGATATCCGCCGACAGACCAAGGAAAATATCCTGTTCCATATCGTGAATCCCGACGCCGAGATCGCGCCGGCGTTCACCGCGTATCTCGCTGAGACCAAGGATGGACGCATCCTCAGCGGCATCCTTATCGGCGATACGCCTACCTCGATTACCCTGCGCGGCCCCCTTGCCCTCGAGGTAACAGTCCTCCGCGCCGACCTCACCAAACTCGAATCCCTCCCCAATTCCCTCATGCCCACCGGCCTCGAAGCCGGCCTCAGCAAGCAGCAGATCGCGGACTTGCTGGCGTACCTTAAGGGTGAGAAATAATCTGACTATTGGCCAACGATGCCTCCAAGTTGGAGCAAGCCATGCAGGGAATTCGGCGCACGATCGGATGATTAAAAGACCTCAGCACCTGGGACCGCGGAGCACCAGATCCGCAATGACTGTCTGAGTTTTTGGAGCGTCAAAGCGGAGCTGGGAGAGAAGGAACAGTTTTCTTCAAGATTTGGTATAAGGCGCCGCGATAAAGTAGTTTTGCGGGAGTGTGCTGAACTGCGGTGAGGGCGGAGGTTTTTCTAGGACTGGCTCAGAAATGCCTCCACCGTCGCGCTGAGGGCTTGGGCGAATATCCACGCTTGGGGGAATTCGGGGCCACCCAAATGCACGCTGCCTTGGTGGAGCAATCCTCGGCGGGTCCTGCGCTGGGCTGCTCCGGCGATTTTACGCGAGCCGAGTATGAGGTCGCCTTTAACAGGATTTTCAAAGCAGGCGGCGGAATGTTTTGGTGCGTCTTGAGGGGCGCAGGCAAGATCTGGAATTGCCTCGCGCAGGGCAACCGCAAGCAGGGAGTGGATGAGGCAGTAGGAGTCGGCAGGGCGTAGGGTGACGAAGGGTTCGCCTCGCGGTACAATGAGCGAGTAAGGCGCGTCTTGCCCGTGCAGGACCGTTCCACCGCCCGTCCAACGGCGTACCACCTCCAAGCCGGGGTAGACGGCCGCAGTGGCGGCCATGTCCTGAAAATAACCGATGGTCACGCAGGGCGCGGCCCAGCGATAGATGCGGAGTATCGGAAATACGGCGGTCTCCAAAAGCGACCGGTCTACCGCCATGTGTTCGGCAGGCGGGCGAAGTTCGACGTCGTTCCAGAACTGTAGACGGCTCAGAACGGGCTCGAGATTCTGGAGCGAGCTCACGCCATTGGGGCGGCAGACTTCATTTTTGCCATCCACTCCTGATGGATGAGCGGAGAAATCTCGGAAGGCTTGATCTCACTGCGACCTCCCCAAAACACGTTGGTGTAGGATACGGGAATCCCGCAGGTGGCAAGGTGCGCATCGATGGCGGCTTTATGTTCGAGAACGCGGCCCTTTTCGGTGCCGTGTGCGACGGACATGATGTTGACGTTGTTGAAGTCCGCCCCGCCTTCGCGCCAGTAGCAATGCGTGAGCACTTCATGGCGGCCGACCTCGCCGCCGGCTTCTACCTCGCGTCCCTGGGGGACGGCCCAGTGGAACAGCGCGTTGAAACGGGTGACGCGCACGCCGGATTGAGAAGGTTTAACGTGTTCTAAAAACGTCGAGAAGCGGCCAATGACTTTTCGTGACTGAAGGCTTTCCGCGATCTGGAAAAATTCGTCCAATTCCACTCCAGCGGCTTCTGCGCGGGCTTTCCACGGGTTCTGGACTAATTCGTTGGGCTCAAACTCACGTTTGAGTTCCAGTAAAATGCGCCATTCCAAATCCGTGAGTTTAACGTTTTGAACCGGCATCATTTGAGCGGGTTGCTCAATGCGATCGCCGGGCTCCACCGTTTTGCGCCGCACATGACCAACGCCCAAGGCGAAAATGCCCTTCGCGGGCATGAGTTTATATTTCTCGCATCCAGTATGATGCATTAACACCTCGCAATGGGCGGCCATGGAAGTCCCAACGGGCACCTTGAGCGTGGTCCATAGACGGTACTCCGAACCGGGCGTCTGCTGGTCGGTGGAACGCACCACGACATGCCCGCTGAAGGGGTCGTGCTGGAACATAAAGTCGAACGCACTGTTGAGTTTTTCCTCGGCCACACGCCATGCAACCAAGGCTCCGTCGGCGAGGTTTGGCGCGATGAGCGTCTGGCGGACGCGGCGGATGGTTCCGGCTTCCAGCATCGCGCGGATCCGTGTGAGGACGGTGTCGAGTGGGACTCCGGAAAGGCGTGCAATTTCTTCAAACGGCTCGCGGACGAAGCCCTGAATCTTGTCCTCGGAAATTGCGAGAATTTGAGCGTTAACGGGGTCTGTGTGTTCGATGGAAATGGCACTCATAAGAAGGGTGGGCGGGTATTAATTACGAGTCTTTCGTGATGAAAACCAAAGAGGTAATTAATACGATTTGGCGAAAAGGACGCGGCGAGGGCTGGGTTCGCCAGTAATGACGCAAAATCCAGGTTCCTCTGCGCCAGGAATTTGTCCTGGAGTGGGAATGCAGCGGATGGTGACCTTGAGGTCTTCCTTGATCTGCTCTTCGACGGCGGCGGAGCCGTTCCAGTGCGCGAGGGCGAAGCCGCCGTGGACCTCGGGTTTGTCGGCGTTTTGCGGAGTGAAGAAGGCGTAGAAGTCCTCTTTGGAGTCGATGCGCACGGTGTGGGCATCGCGGTATTCGGTGGCGCGGGCGAGCAGCGTGGCTTGGATGTCGTCCAAGGTGTCGGAAACCTGTGCGACAAAATCTCCCATGCTCGGGAACGTCTTTTCCTTGTGGGCGCGATCTCGGCGCGCCACGGCCACTGATCCTTTCTCCAAATCGCGCGGTCCAATTTCAACTCGCAACGGAGCGCCCTTTTTAATCCATTCCCAGCTTTTAGTTCCGCCGCTAATATCGCGGGCATCGACTTCCACGCGTAATGGAGAGCCGTGATAGATCACCGCTCTCAATGAGTTGGCGAGGTTGTGGGCGGCTTCGAGTACGGCTGCGCGGGTTTCTTCCTTTGGTACTACGGGAAGAATAACGATGTGAGAAGTGGCCACGCGGGGTGGCAGAATGACGCCGTCGTCGTCGCCGTGCGCCATAATAAGCGTGCCAATGAGTCGCGTGCTTACGCCCCAACTCGTCGTCCATGCGAACTCCTGCGTATTGGTGCGGGAGAGAAATTTGATGTCGCTTGCCTTGGCAAAATTCTGACCGAGGAAATGCGAGGTTCCTGCTTGAACTGCCTTACGATCCTGCACCATGGCCTCGATGCACAACGTTTGTACCGCCCCGGGGAAGCGCTCTCCTGCGCTTTTTTCGCCGGTGTAAACTGGGAGAGCGAGATGTTCTTTTGCGAAAGTAGCGTAGACGCCGAGCATCTTGTTTGTCTCCTCGAGCGCCTCGGCCTCCGTCTCGTGCGCGGTGTGCCCTTCCTGCCACAAAAACTCTGCCGTGCGCAAAAACACGCGTGGCCGCATTTCCCAACGAACCACGTTGGCCCATTGGTTAATGAGAATGGGCAGGTCTCGGTAGCTTTGCACCCATTTGGCATAGGTTGCGCCGATGATGGTCTCGCTGGTAGGGCGGATCACCAAGGGTTCAGCCAGCAGGGAACTGGGGGCGGGGCGGAGGTTTCCATCAGGGCCGACTTCGAGGCGGTGATGGGTGACGACGGCGCATTCCTTGGCAAAGCCATCGACGTGCTGGGCCTCCTTGGCAAGATAGGAGAGGGGGATGAACAGCGGGAAATAGGCGTTCTTATGGCCGGTGGCTTTGAACATGCCGTCCAACGTGTGCTGGATATTTTCCCAAAGCCCGTAGCCCCACGGCTTGATGACCATACAGCCGCGTACGTCGGAAGGTTCGGCGAGTTCGGCGGCGCGAACGACTTGTTGGTACCACTCGGAAAAGTCGGCGGTGCGGGTGGGGGAGATGGCGGTGGTGGGCTGGCTCATGCGGGGTGGCGCGGGATGCTATGGAAAAAATGTCTCATCCGTCCCTCTATTTTCCAAATGGAAGAGCGGAGGCTGAGGGCAGGATTGTGCCGATGGTTGGGGGCCGCGCTAAGCGGTGGCAAGAGTTCCGACGCTGTGGAAGGTTGCGTCGGCGGGGAGGACGGCGCGGTCGCAGAAGTCGCCGAAGCCTTCTCCGGGGAGACGTTCGTTGCCGTAGCGCTGGATGATCGGGGCGAGCATTTTCACCGCGGCGTCGAGGGTAACGCTTGGGGAGGCGAGGCGGTTGAGGCGTTCGCCGTTGTACTTGGCGCCGAGGTAAAGCGCGTATTTATTTGGGGCGCGTCCCACTAGGCCGATTTCTGCGAGGTAGGGCCGTGCGCATCCGTTGGGACAGCCGGTGACCCGCAGGCTGACGGCTTCGCTTGCGACGCCTGCTTGCACAAAGTGCGGTTCGAGTTGCTCGAGAAGCTGGGGCAGGATGCGTTCGCTTTCTGCCAAGGCGAGGCCGCAGGTGGGTAGCGCCACACAGGACATCGAGTTGAGGCGCAAGCGGGAACGCTCGTTTTCATGGTGCAAACCGTGCTTGGCGAGGATGGCCTCGATTTTCGGACGCTGCTCGCGCGAGACGCCGGAAATCGTGACGTTTTGCGACGGCGTGAGACGGAAGTCGCCCGTGTGCATTTCAGCGATTTCGCGCAGGGCAGTTTTCATGGGCCAACCTGCTTCGTCGCGAATGCGGCCGCTTAGGATATGGAGGCCGTAGAAGGAAGTGCCGTCGGCGCATTCATGCCAGCCGTGGGGGTCTTCAATGGTGGTGAAATTCACGGCGCGCGCCGGACCAAAGGTGACGCCGGAACGCTGCTCGACCTGCTCCTTAAACCAGGCCACGCCGCGGTCTTCGATGGTGTACTTAAGTCGGGCGTGCTTGCGGTTGGTGCGGTCGCCGTGGTCGCGTTGTGTGGAGAGGACGGCCGCTCCGATGACGTTGACGTGTTCGGGCGTGATGAACCCAAGGGCGTCGGCGAGTCGGGGATAGGTTTCCGCGTTGCCGTGGCTCATGCCGAGGCCGCCGCCGACGGTGACGTTGTAGCCGACGAGTTTGTCGCCGTCCAAAATCGCGATGTAGCCGAGGTCCTGTGAGTAAACATCCACGTCGTTGGAGGGGGGCAGTACGAAGCCGGTCTTAAACTTGCGCGGCAAATAAGTCGGACCGTACATGTCCTCGCGCTCGGGTTCGCCACCGGCGACGAGTTTTTCGTCCAGCCAAATTTCGTGGTAAGCGCGGGTTTTGGGTAAGGCGAATTCGCTCCAATCGCGGGCGTGGTTGTAGACTTCCTGCAAGGCAGCAGAACGCTCCGGGTTGGGTGGGGCCATGACGTTGCGGTTGACGTCACCGCACGCGGCGATGGAGTCCAGCAGCGCCTTGTGCATCCGTTGGACCAGCGGCTTGACGTCACCCTTGAGGATGCCGTGGAACTGGAAGGTCTGGCGGGTGGTCAGGCGCAGGGAAGGGCTGGCCAAGTCGCCGGCCAACTTGTCGAGCACCAGCCATTGGGCGGGAGTCGCGACGCCGCCGGGCAGGCGGACGCGCAGCATAAAGGAGAACGCCTTTTCCTTGCCTTCTTTTTTGAGCGCGTTGCGCAAATCCCTGTCGTCCTGAAGATAAAGGCCGTGGAACTTGGTCAGTTGGCCGTTGTCATCCGAGATGGCACCTGTGGAAGTGTCCTGTAAATCGGCCACCAGAGTGCCTCGCAGGAGGTTGGAGGCGGCTTTGATGGTTTCGTTTGCTGCGAGTGGTTTTGGAGCGGAAGATTCCGAGGTCATAGCGGAGTGGTAAAGTAATTGAAAAGGGTCAGCCCTGGAATGAACGCAGCACGAGGGAGGCGTTATGGCCGCCAAACCCGAAACTGTTGTTGAGCGCGATGGAAATTTTCCGCTCGCGGGCGGTGTGTGGGGTAAAGTCCAGATCGCACTCGTTCTCCGGATCGTCAAGGTTGATGGTCGGCGGAATGACGCCGCTGTTGATAGCCAGGGTGCAGGCGATGCTTTCCACTGCGCCCGCGGCTCCGAGCAAATGGCCGGTCATGGACTTGGTGGAAGAGACAGAGAGACGTTTTGCGTGGTCACCGAAGACGGCCTTCAGTGCGCGAACTTCGCACAAGTCACCTACTGGGGTTGAGGTCCCATGGGCGTTAACATAATCGACCTGCTCGGGGGTGATGCCCGCCTTGGCCAAGGCCATGCGCATGCAGCGTTGGGCACCTTCCCCGTTTTCCGGAGGCGAAGTCATGTGGTAGGCGTCGGCGGTGAGGCCGTAGCCGATGATTTCCCCGTGAATTCTGGCGCCGCGTTGGAGGGCGTGTTCGAGGCTTTCCAAAACGAGCACTCCGGCCCCCTCGCCCATGACGAAGCCGTCGCGGCCCTTGTCGAAGGGGCGAGAAGCGCGAGTGGGGTCGTCGTTACGGGTAGAAAGGGCGCGCATGGCGGAAAAGCCGCCCAAGCCCAGAGGGACGATGGCGGCCTCGGAGCCACCCGCAAGAAAGGCGTCGGCATCGCCATCGCGAATCATTCTCCAAGCCTCGCCAAGGGCGTGCGCCGAGGTGGCGCAGGCGGAGACGGGTGCGAAATTGGGGCCCTGCAAGCCGAACTCCATGGAAACCAGACCGCTGGCCATGTTGGAGATCATCATAGGGATCATGAAAGGGGAGATGCGCCCCGGTCCCTTGGTGATGAGGTTGGCGTGCTGGTCGGAGAGCGATTTTAGACCGCCGATGCCAGAGCCGATGATGACGCCAAAGCGCTCCGGATTGTCGGGGGGGCCTTGCAGCCCGGCGTCGTTCATTGCGAGCTTTGCCGCGGCCATCCCCAGTTGGGCAAAACGGTCGGCTCGCTTGGAATCCTTGGCCGTTTTAAACCAAGCCGTCGGCTCAAAGTTTTTCACTTCCCCGCCAATTTGGCAGTCGTAGCCGGTGGTATCAAAAAGCGTGACTCGTCCAATGCCGCTTCGGCCATGGGTAAGGTTGTCCCAGAAGGCGTGCAGATCCGACCCAACCGGGCTTGCTACGCCCATTCCTGTAATGACGACTCTTCGCGATATACTCATAGGTGCTCGAACCATACAAACTCCGCGCATGGCGCAAGCGATGCAAACTCAAAGTGCGTCTGGATCACGCAAAACATTTTAGCCTGCCGTCACAGAGAGGCAAGCGGGCCTCCTCGCTAATCCAAAACCGCTATTCAAAAGTGACTGCAAGCGACTTGCTCGCTTTGCTGAGTGGTATGCAGTTGTCCTGCACTTCCACCATGAGTTTTCGGGACGTTTTGCTGGGCTTGGTTAGTGTGAGCACCCCGGAGCGGGGCTCGATATAAAAGGCGTCGTCATCGTTACCTTCCGCAATTTTGTAGCTGAAAATCGTGCCGGGATCGGGGTCCTTTGCGGTGAACGTGGCCAAGGGAGTCTTGGGGGATTGGTTTGCGGCGATCCGCAACGAATCCGGGCCCTCGAGGCGCTCGATGGGTCGGTTGCCTGTCCAGATGGGGAGGCGGGCTACTCGGGCAAGGGCGGCGGCGCCCAGCGAAAACTTACCCGAACCCAAGCCGTATTTTTCAAAATAGCCCGTGAGATTAAATCCGGATTCTTCGCTGAAAAGTACCAGAAAACGATCCCGCTTTGCTGACGCTTCTTTCGGTGGAAGGCCATCCAGCGCAGGGTCTGCGCCTGGTTTTTGAAGCCAGTTCATCCAGCGCCCAAAGGCACGCTGATACAGCTCCCAGCCGAAGCATTCCGCCAGAGTAAAATAGAAGTCGTAGGCGACGTTCATCTTGCACGCTTTTTCCCAAGTTCGCTCCGTGGCAGGCAGTCGAGCCCAAGTTTCGAGGTCCGCAATGCGAGTTTTGGCGTCGAATGTTCCGTGGGAATTGTTGTCCCACGCGGTGCGGTTGTGGAGTTTTTGAAGCACCAAGGCGGGCACCAAGTTCACATCGACCTCGGCATGGGTTGCAATGGTGTAATTACCGTCAAAACTGTCCTGAAAGGTGTGTCCCAATTCGTGAAGAAAACCCCAGTCACCCCGGGTCGGTCCACGCTCTAGCAACGCGACGGGAGCCTCCCCAGCTTCTGCTCCGTACGCCATCATAACCGGGTACCCAGCGTGGCCGTAACCGACATAAATATCGCGGTCTATCAGCATGGACTCGCCTCGTTTGCGCCATTTTCCGTAGCCGAGAAATTGGTCAGCAGTTTCCACCGCCCGATGCCAGTAGCTGGCTATGCGGCCGGGATCGTCCATCGACTGAAGTTGGGCTTTTGGGAAATAACCGGTCCAAAGTGGCGTTTCCAATGTGCCCCAAGCTCCCGGAGCGTTTCGGAGCTCGCGCCATTGAGCGTCGGTGGTTTTTCCGAGCTCGTAGCGGGGCGCCGCGACTGCGCCGTCAATGGTGACTTCCACGGCACCCACAGGACAATTCGCCGGAATAAGAATACTAATTAGGCCGCCAAAAGCGTTGGCTGCAGCTGTTTCTGTGGCCTTGAGCGTTGTAGTTGTGCTGATTTCTGGAAAACGGCGCCATTGGGCAAGGTTCCAGTTTTTGTCGGTGTGAATACCTATTTCCAGTTGCAGGCTTGCTCCAACAGCCTCAGCTGGAATGGTTATTCGCACGGGTTGGCCGGGGCGGGCGTACAGGCCGGTGGAAATCCGTGTGTACTCCCCGTGGTTGATGAGTCGGTCCGGACCTGTTTTGGCGTTGAACGTGATGGCTTTCTTTAAAGTCGGCCCCGCAGAGGGCATGCCGGGAAAATCAGAGGCGAGCGGGTGGGGTGGCGTCTGGAAGGCGGGTTGCTGCTTAAACCACCAACTTTCGTAACGCGCCATCAAAGCGTTCATGGGCTTTAGGTTGCGTCGCAGCGGAGTTTCCGCCGTACATTTGCTCCAACCCGCCCGCTGGTGCAGACGTTGGAGGGTCTGCTTGAGGGGTTCGGGGGTGAGGTTCGCGGCGAGGCAGCTTTCGACGCTTATCGCCGCCTCCTGCCGCGCTTCCAAGGAAAGTACTTTGCCTCCTTCGAGTTCTGCTCTGAGGACGTCGGCCGCCCGCTGGCCGCTCGCCAGAGGAGAGGGTTCCACCCCGAGGGGGAGACGCAAATCGCTGGGGCCGTTCGGTAAAAAGGCAAGCCCTGCTGGACCAAGGAGCTTTGCGGCGAATTCAAGTAGCGCAGGCTTTGCCGCCCAAGGGGTTGCGCTCAGTACAATTCCGCCGCCTGAATTTGCAAAGCGCACCAAGTCTGGAATTGCCGCGGTTGCGAATTCGGGAGTGATGTTGTGGAGATTGATAAAAACGCAGTGTATGTTCTGTAATACCTTCGAATTCCATGTTTTGGGCGATGCCACAAGGTTGGCGTCGGGCCACTCAGGGTTAGCCTGCGCTAGAACGAGGACAGAGGGGTGCGCCCTCCGGGAAGCCCAGTTGCTAAGATTTGCAAACCAGCCCTGCATTTCAGGCGCGGCGTTGCTTCCAAGACTCGTATGAGCCAAGGCCACCACGCGTCCGGCGGAGTCCTTGTCATTGAAATAACCGCAAGCTACAATCGACTCCCGTTTAATGGATTGCACGATTGGGAAGGCGAGGTTCCCCACAATTGCAATACTCCCAGCCGTGCCGTTTAATGTTATCGCAGGCACCTGGGCGGTGAGCTGCGCGTAGTCGCTTCGCCAGTCGGAGAAGCTGAGGGGAGCGAGCAGCCAAAGGGTGCCCAATAATACGAGGGGGTGGTCGATTCTCATAGTCCGTCGGGGGGGGTGTTTACCTAAACTCGGCCGTGATTATTGTGCGCAAAGCACAAGGCCGCAAAGTAAAACACCGCACTCTCCTCAAACGGAGGGAGAACTATACCAATGCCTTTTGCAACAGATTGGCCAGCGCTGCGGTCTTGAATGGCTTCAAGAGCAGCCCTGCAAAACCCAGCGCGTAAACAGCTTCTGGAGTTAGCTTTCCCGCGTGTCCAGTGGTCAGGATGACGCGCTGTTGGGGGTGTCTGTCCCAAAGCGATCTGGCGAGTTCCAGGCCGTTCATCCGCGGCATGCTCAGGTCCGTGATTACAAGGTCGAAGCGTTCTCTCCTGTGTTTCTCAAGTGCAACCTCAGGTGTCGGCGCAAAGCTTGCCGAGTAGCCTAGGGACGACAGACTTTCCGAGATCACGAGCCCCAAAATTTCTTCGTCATCCACGAATAAAATTCGCTCACCATTCCCTTGTGGTACTGCTTCTGTATGAATTGGTTCACTCGGGATAGAAAGCTGCGCCGGTGAAAAATAAAGAGTGAAAGTCGAACCTTTGCTTGGTGTGCTATCCACGCAAATCGCTCCGCCCCATAATTTAACAATGCCTGCAACTAACGACAATCCCAACCCAGTGCCCGCCCCGGGAGTCTTCGTTGTAAAAAACGCGTTGAAAATCTGCTCCAAGTGTTCTGCCGAGATGCCCGCTCCAGAATCGATCACCTTTACTTTCACATACAGTCGCGCTTCTAGATCAGGATTTTGCTTAAGATGATCTGCTATAGGCGGTGAAAAGTCCGTGCTAATCACCACTTGGCCCGGCGCATTGCCAATGGCGTGCGACGCGTTAATCACCAAATTCGTCAGCATATTTTGGAACTGCGACTTCTCCCCGAGTATCCGGGGCAGGGGAAGGACGTGGTTTTCAGTGATATGGACGGCGGGCGGGATGGTTGCGCGCAGTATTTCCAATGTCTCTGTGATGGCTTCCGGCACATCGAAAGGCTCCTGTGGTTGTTCGTGTTGCCGACTAAAGTCTAGGATGGA
The DNA here is from genome assembly GCA_943329925.2 of Opitutus sp. GAS368. Taxonomy (GTDB): domain Bacteria; phylum Verrucomicrobiota; class Verrucomicrobiia; order Chthoniobacterales; family Chthoniobacteraceae; genus Chth-196. The sequence continues at coordinate 5,646 of CALQFT020000047.1, read as the reverse complement.
TCCCACAAGGCGTGAGGCGCGTCTGCCGGTCTTTAATATGGAATCAAACCGCGTGGTACAACTGGAGGGAGCGTCTGCAAGGTGGATGCCGATCTCCGCAAATCCGACAATTCCCGAAAGGATGTTGTTAAAGTCGTGGGCTATGGCTGTGGCAACCCTTCCGATAGATTCCAGCCGTTCCGTATGATTAAGTTTCGCTTCAATACTGCGCCGCAGTTGAGCTTCCTCGTTTGCGACACTGCTCATCGCTATCACGTTCTTGCGCAGATCGTGGCACGCGGACAATAGATAAGAGTGAGATTCTTTAAGGTACTCCGCTTCCAGCAAGAAAAACGAGGGATCGCTCAGCGGCAGCGGCATACGGGCCGCGCTCATAATCGCAAAAAGGGTCGGCTGTAAGTGATTGGTATCACATTGTGGAAGGAGAAGTTCAGAAGCCCCGCAACGCAGGGCCTGGGCTCGATCGCATGGACGGGTGAGGAATGTGCTGAACAATACTACCCGAGTGGATTCTAGCTCGGGATGCGTGCGTAGTTGCCTGCAAAGCGCAAACGAATCTATTCCGCAAGTGTCACAGTCTATTAAGATGATATCCGGCTGGATTGTGAGCGCGAAGGCGATAGCCGCCTCGTTAGCATGTACCAAGTAGCGTGTCTTAATGATGTTAACTAGAGGGCTGTCAGCTTTTGCAACCAGTAACGTCGTGAATTCATCCATGAATAGGCCATCGTTTTTCAGGGCATATTCGGTTTGATTCTATGCCTGATTTCAGGCCTGTTGTGACTTCGGAGGCTGAGTCAAAATCCGCCACTAACTTTGTCACTTCGGGATGGCACATCAGGATGGATTTTACCACGAAAAATCGCAATTCACCGACTGCCTCCAGTGTTGTCTAAAAATAAAGAGATTTTTTTTCAGATTGATATTGTCTCCGCACAACGCCCTGACATGATACCAAACCCCGCACTGCGGGCCGCAGGAGAACCAGACATAAAGTTTGGTTCGGTTGCACTGCTACCATATATGGCTATTCACAGATCAAAACGTTATCGCGCCGCTGCTGAGAAAATCAAAGCGGCTCATCCTTATCCTTTTGCGGAAGCACTTGCTACGCTAAAGACGCTCCCGGCAACAAAGTTTGACCAAACGGTCACTATTTCCTTCCGCCTCGGGGTTGACCCCCGGCAGTCCGATCAAATGGTTCGGGGCACCTGCCCTTTGCCAAATGGTTCGGGCAAATCGGTCCGCGTACTCGTCTTTGCTGAAGGCGCTTCTGCTGATGCTGCCCGCGAAGCTGGTGCCGAATATGTCGGTTACCGCGACCTCATCGAAAAGTGTGTGGGCGGTTTCCAAGACTTCGACGTCGCCATCGCGACGCCGGCTTGTATGACTGAAGTTCGTAAGCTTGGTAAGGTGCTCGGGCCACGTGGTTTGATGCCAAACCCTAAGACTGGCACCGTAACTGATGACACCGGCAAGGCCATCCGCGAAGTGAAGGCCGGTCGTGTGGAATTCAAGCTTGATAAAAACGGCAACATTGCCGTGCCCGTGGGTAAGCTTTCTTTCAGTGAAACGGCTTTGCTGGAAAATGGAACGGCAGTAATCGACGCCATTGTAAAGTCTCGTCCGCCCGCAGCGAAGGGACGTTTTGTGGAAAACATCTCTTTGGCTTCCACGATGTCGCCAAGCCTTCGGGTGGATGCCTCGCCGTTTTTGAAGTTCTAATCAACTCTGCCGCATAGGCCCTTTGATCTGCCTGTCTCACAGGTCTTTCAGGCTAGGCCGTGCGCGAAACGTACACCAGACGTTTCTGAGCTAAACCAATTAAACTAACCAAGCACTCACCGGCTACTCTACCAGGTTTTTCCTGAGCCAAACTTAGTTCACACTTTTAGTCCACACCTAGGCTACATCTATGCATCCCGCAAAAGCCACTATTGTTGAAGATATCGCTGGGCGTCTTAACTCCTCGCCCTTTCTCTTTGTTGCCGATTACACCGGCCTCAAAGTCACTCAGTTTGCAGAACTCCGCAACCGGCTTTACGCTGTGGGCGCAGAGTTTCACGTGGTTAAGAACACGTTTCTGCGTCGCGCATTGACAAACGCCGGTCTTCCAGAGATCGACGGTCTCAAAGGGCAAAGCGCGATTGTTACTGGCGATAAAGACGTTGCCGCTGCCGCCAAGGTGGTGAAGACCTTCGCTGCTGAATTCAAGAAGCCCGCTCTTCGCGCTGGGATTGTGGATCACCTCGTGGTGTCCTCTGATCAGATTAACGCGATTGCGGATTTGCCTTCTCGCGATGTGCTTTTGGCGACCCTCTTGGGTGTGCTGCAAGCTCCCGGAACCCAGTTGGTGCGCGTCCTCAACGAGCCTGCCGCTTCGCTCGCCCGCGTGCTCCAGGCCAAGGTGGATCAAGCCGCCCAGCCCGCCGAGACTTCCGACGCAACGCCCGAGGCCACAGAAGAAGCTGTCGCCTCTTAATTTCACAACTAAAACAAATTCACGCAGTTATACCGACTGCTGCCTCGCTCCGCGTGAGCAAAAGTCGGTTCACTGTAAAATCTTCCCGGGCGCAAGTCTGGGATACTCTGGAGTCCTCGAAGGAGGGGTCCAATTTGCAACCCAAACAAAATAACAGGTTCTTTGTCGGGGGAAGGGCCCTTCCTCTTAATTAATCCGGAGCTCCGGAAAGCGACGATCCCAAAAATCATATATGTCCGATACACACGCACTGGTTGACCAGCTTAGCAACCTCACGATCCTCCAAGTCGCAGACTTGGTAAAGCAACTCGAAGAAAAGTGGGGCGTAAGCGCCGCAGCACCTGTGGCCGTTGCCGCAGCCGGTGCGCCAGCAGCAGCCGCTCCTGTTGAAGAGAAGACGTCCTTCGACGTCATCCTCAAGGATTGCGGAGCCAACAAGATTGCCGTCATTAAGGAAGTTCGCGCTGCAGTAGCCGGTCTCGGCTTGGCAGAAGCCAAGGCACTTGTGGAGTCTGCTCCCAAGGCACTTAAGGAAGGTGTCACCAAGGAAGAAGCCGAAGAGATCAAGAAGAAGGTCGAATCAGCTGGCGCCAAGGTCGAAATCAAGTAGTTTTTTCAAGCGGACGAATATTTATTTCGTCCACTTCTGTAATTACTGTGTCCGGCAGGCTCGTTTTCTGCTTGCCGGACACAGCTTTTCCCCCGTAAAGTCATTTTCCAGTCCCTGACTTCACATTCTCCAACCGCAGAGTCGCGCGTAATTGCTGACCACTTTCCATCCATCCAGTTTGCTGGCAACACAGAAATGGCCCTCCTTCTAGGGGACGCCATTTCCTTTGTCTTCAGCATTCTAGGGAGTGTTACAGCCCTGCGCGCGCTTCTGCGGTTTTTTGCCCGCAGCCTCCCGTACCCACCGAATCCCTCTCATGTCTGAGCGTATCAACTTCGGCAAAATTAAGGAAGGCGCCGAGCCGCCAAACCTTATTGAAATCCAATTAAACTCCTACGTGGAGTTTCTCCAGAAGGACGTCCCTCTCAGTCGCCGTAAGGCCACTGGCTTGCACGCCGTCTTTTCTGAAGTCTTCCCGATCTCTAGCTACGACGAAAAAGTCGTGCTGCAGTTCGATTCCTATGAGATTGGCGACCCTAAAATGTCTGTACGTGAGTGCATGCGTGAGAGCCAGACCTTCTCCGCGCCTCTCTATGTGACTTTCTCGCTCAAAGAAGAGCGGGGCACCAAGGAAGAAAAAGTTTACATGGGCGAAATTCCGCTCATGACTCCGCAAGGAACCTTTGTGATCAATGGGGCCGAACGTGTGGTGGTTTCCCAGTTGCATCGTTCCCCGGGGATAGCTTTTGAAAGCTCTATTCACCTTAACGGTAAGGTGCTCTATTCCTTCCGCATCATTCCGGATCGCGGTTCCTGGCTCGAAGTCCAGTACGACACCAATGATTTGCTTTATGTCTACTTGGACCGCCGTAAACGTCGGCGCAAGTTCTTGGCGACCACTTTGCTGCGGGCCTTGGGCTACGGCACTGACGAACAAATTATCCGTTTGTTCTATGACGTTGAGACCCTAAAACTTTCCGAGTCGCTCGACGAATCTGAGATCTCCAGCAGAGTGCTCGTGGACTCCGTGTTGGACGGTGAAATTACCGTGGCGCGTGCTTTCGAGCCGCTGACCAAGGCGACCGTGAGTCAGATCATGGCGTTGGGAATCAAGACGGTTCCTGTGGTTGATCTTAAGGGTGATGACACCATCATCAAGGCACTCAAGAAAGATCCGGTTGACACGGAAGAGGAAGCTCTCAAAGAAATCTACCGTCGCTTGCGTCCTGGTGATCCACCTTCGGTTCCCAATGCACGCAACCTGCTTAAGCGGCTCTTTTTCGATCCCAAGAAGTATGATCTCGGTCGCGTAGGTCGCCACAAGATCAATACCAAGTTGGAGATCAAAATCGCTGCTGATCAGCGGGTTCTGACCAACGATGACTTCGTTGGGGCGATGAAGTATCTCATCCAGTTGCGTACTGGTTCGGGCCGCTTGGATGACATCGATCATCTGGGATCCCGCCGTGTTCGTACCGTGGGTGAATTGCTCGCGAACCAGTGCCGCGTAGGTCTGGCCCGTACCGAACGACTCGTCAAAGAGCGTATGGCATTGTTCGACATGAACATCGAGGGGATGACGCCGCAAAAGCTCATCAACCCCAAGGCGCTTTCCGCTGTGATCCGCGACTTCTTTGGTCGTTCGCAGTTAAGTCAGTTCATGGATCAAACCAATCCGTTGGCGGAACTTACGCACAAGCGGCGTTTGTCGGCCCTCGGGCCAGGCGGTTTGAGCCGAGATCGTGCAGGCTTCGAGGTTCGCGACGTGCATCCCTCTCATTACGGGCGTATTTGCCCCATTGAGACTCCTGAAGGTCCGAACATCGGTTTGATTTCTTCGCTCTCCAGCTATGCTCGGATCAACGACTTCGGTTTCATTGAAACCCCCTACCGCAAGGTAACCAAGGGGTGCGTCACTGATAAAATCGAGTACCTCACCGGCGATCAGGAAGAAAAATTCCTCGTGGCTCAGGCCAATGTACGCGTCGACGAGAAGGGCAAGTTCCTTGATTCTCACGTCGCAGTGCGCTCGGGCGGGGACTTCCTAGAAGTGGAACCTGAGAAGGTTCACTACATGGACATTTCGCCCAAGCAGTTGGTTTCCGTCGCTGCCTCGCTTATTCCGTTCCTTGAACACGATGATGCGAACCGTGCGTTGATGGGTTCGAACATGCAACGTCAGGGCGTGCCTCTGCTCATCTCCGAATCTCCTTTGGTGGGGACCGGAATGGAAGCCAAGGTCGCCCGCGATTCCCGCGCCGTCATTGTGGCAGAAGCCGATGGCATCGTGGCAAGCGTGACAGCCGACCAGATCATCGTCTCCAAAGACGGGGAAGTTCCCGAAAGCAAGAAGCGGCTTAAACACGATCCCGCGGACGGAGTTCAGTTGTTTGACCTTCGTAAGTTCATGCGTTCCAACGCAGGCACCTGCGTTAATCAGCGTCCTATCGTCAAGAAGGGCGAAAAGGTTGCCAAGGGTCAGGTTATCGCTGACGGTCCGAACTGTGACAAGGGCGAGCTCGCCCTCGGCCGCAACGTGCTCGTGGCGTTCATG
>CALQFT020000046.1 GCA_943329925.2 Opitutus sp. GAS368 | reverse complement strand
TAAGGACTTCTGCAGAGCGAATGGAGTTCGGTGACTGCTCTGATGATTTATTCTTCCAATATGCAGCACCGGCGGGAAGCGCTTGAGAGGAGGGAAGTCTCTATTGTGGTTTAGAAACATGGCATTGCTCCATGGCGCGGTGGTTTGCATCGCTAAAGAGCTATCGAGGATGGATGCGGGGCGCTGGTGTATTTGGTTAAATCGCTTGTTTATAGTGTGATAACAAAAAATCAAATTGGGCTGCCGGCTTGTTTTGCGGGAGGTGAAAGCTTACAAAATCTTTACAATTCCACCTCTTTAGAGGCTGCGAAAGCGTGGCTCCCATGCAATTGCATGCAGCGCAGAGCGGTGGCGTTGCAATCTTGAAGGGGCAAAACTTGCTCAATTGCAGCAAACCTTCCCTTGCAACTCCTACTGCGCACCCACTACAAATTGCCCCTCATTTCCGCTGCGGCGGTGCAGGACCGTGCTTTCTCCCCGTGATTTACGGGAGGAAAGCCGAGCTGAAAAGGCCTCCACCACGCTGTTTTGACGGTTTTGCAAGTCTTTCTCTTACCCATTCATGAATATCCACGAGTACCAAGCCCGCGAATTGTTCCAGAAATTCGGCGTTGCTTCCCCATTAGGAAAAGCCGCTGCCACTCCCGAAGAGGCGGCCCTGATCGTTAAAGAACTCGGTGCGGCCCAAATCGTGGTGAAGGCGCAGATTCACGCGGGCGGCCGCGGCAAAGGCACTTTCAGCAACGGGTTCAAAGGGGGCGTGCATGTTTGCCACACGGCCGATGAAGCCAAGCATTTCGCAGAGCAAATGTTGGGGCATACCCTCTTTACCAACCAGACGGGGCCGGAAGGGCGCCTAGTCAACAAGTTGCTCGTGGCTGAGGCTGTCGACATCTCTCGCGAGTTATACTTCGCCATTCTTTTTGACCGCGCCATTTCAGCGCCGATGATCATCGCCAGTACCGAAGGCGGCATGGACATCGAAGCGGTGGCGGAACATTCGCCCGAAAAAATCATTCGCATTCCGGTGGATCCGCTTCTGGGGTTGCAGCCTTACCAGACTCGTAAAATTGCGGCTGCGCTAGGTTTACGCGGTTCGCTCATGACCCAGGCGACGAAGTTGTTCCTCGCCATCTACCGATGCTACATCGAATCAGACTGCACGCTGGTGGAGGTCAATCCGTTGGTGGTCACCCCAGACGGCCGTCTTTTGGCACTGGATGCAAAGTTTAACTTTGATGACAACGCGCTCTACCGGCAATCCGCTGTGTTAGCGATGCGCGACAAGGCGGAGGAAGATCCTCGCGAAGTGGCCGCCAGTGAGTTTAACCTCAACTACATCGGCTTGGACGGCAACATTGCCTGTCTGGTCAACGGCGCTGGATTGGCGATGGCCACCATGGACATCATTCAGCATTGCGGCGGTCGGCCTGCAAACTTTTTGGATGTGGGCGGCGGCGCCACCAAGGAGCAGGTGAGCGCAGCGTTCAAGATCATCCTGGGAGACCGCGCAGTGAAGGGGATTATGGTGAATATTTTTGGAGGGATCATGGATTGTGACGTGATCGCCCATGGCATCGTTGATGCCGCTCGTGAAACCGCGTTGCACATCCCCTTGGTTGTCCGTTTAGAGGGTAACAACGTGGAGGCCGGCAAGAAGACGCTCGCGGCAAGCGGGCTCTCCCTGCAAAGCGCCTCGTCCATGCAGGACGCCGCAGAAAAAATCGTGGCCGCTGTTCACGCAGCCTAACCCAAACAGGCTCAATTTTATGTCCATTCTTGTCACTTCACAAACCCGCGTTTTGATCCAAGGGATCACGGGCAGTTTCGGCGCCAAACATGCGCAGCTCTCTTTAGATTACGGCTCGCAAATCGTCGCGGGTGTCACCCCCGGAAAAGGGGGGCAATTCTTCGAGCATGGCACCCACAAGGTTCCAATTTTCGATACCGTCGAGGAAGCCGCTCACCAGACCGGAGCGACGGTTTCCACAGTATTCGTCCCGCCGCCCTTCGCCGCGGACGCCATTTTGGAATGCGTCGACGCTGGGTTAGACCTCGTGGTGGCGATCACCGAAGGCATCCCGATTAACGACATGATCCGCGTGAAGCAGAAGATGCACGGAAGCGCGACTCGGCTCATCGGGCCGAATTGCCCGGGCATTGTCACGCCGGGCGAGGGGGTGCATTCCCACGGCGGCTGTCGCATTGGGATCGCGCCGGGTTACATTCACAAGCGGGGTAATGTGGGTGTTGTATCGCGTTCTGGTACCCTTACTTATGAGGCTGTTTTCCAGCTTACTTCCCGTGGCTACGGCCAGTCCACTTGCGTCGGTATCGGCGGCGATCCGGTTAATGGCACTTCGCACTTGGACGTTTTGCGTCTCTTTAATGAAGATCCCGAGACGGAGGCGATTATTTTGATCGGTGAAATCGGCGGCAGCGCTGAGGAAGAGGCCGCTCAATGGGCCGCGGCGCATTGCAAAAAGCCGATTGCGGGTTTCATCGCCGGCACGACGGCGCCTCCCGGAAGGCGCATGGGCCATGCCGGGGCAATCGTCTCAGGCGGCAAAGGAACGGCCGAAGGAAAGATCGCCGCGATGAAAGCCGCAGGGATTGCAGTTGCCGAAACACCCTCCGTGATGGCAGAGACTCTGCTGCGGCATTGGGGTAAACTGTAAATGTTACCCGCTGTTGCTCATTCAGTCTCAATTTAGAAAACAACACCCGATTAATTATGACGCTTGTCGCCAAGGGACTCGAAGGAATCGTTGCCAACTCCACCTCCATCTCCGATGTGCGCGGTGATATTGGGCAGTTGATTTACGCCGGATATGACATCAATGAACTCGCTGGGAAAGTGAGTTTCGAGGAAACCATTCACCTGCTTTGGCACGGCGAACTTCCCAACCCCGAACAGCTTCACAAGCTTACCAGCGCGCTGCGTGCCGAGCGTTCGCTGCCCCCGGAGATTATCGATTTCCTCAAGTCTGTTCCCCGCACCGCCGGCCCGATGGACGTCATCCGCACGGGTGTATCCATGCTAGGGCTCTTCGATCATGCCACCGGCGAGCACGCGAACTACGAGCGTGCCGTTGCCATTACGGCGAAGATTGGCGTCATCGCCGCGTACTTCCACCGGTTGCGCCAGGGCAAGGATCTTCCTCCCATCCGCACGGATTTGAGTGAGGCGGCGCACTTTCTCTACCTCATTAATGGAGAAGAGCCTACAAAGGAAGCCACCGCCACTCTCGACGTTGCTTATGTGCTCCACGCCGACCACGGAATGAACGCCAGTACGTTCTCCGCGCGTGTCACCGTGGCGACTTTGAGCGACATGTTTTCGGGAATCACCTCGGCCATCGGCACCCTCAAAGGGCCCCTCCACGGCGGCGCAAACGAGGGCGTCATTCACATGCTTCAGGAAATCGGTTCCGAAGACAAAGTCGACGCTTGGCTGGAAGAGCAGTTTGCCAAAAAGGCGAAAATTATGGGCATAGGCCACCGGGTCTACAAGGTGCTGGATCCGCGCGCGCCGCATTTGCGCGACATGGCCATCAAGCTGACTGATCAGCTTGGTGAACCCAAATGGATCCGCATGAGTGAGCACATCGCAACGGTGATGCGCGAGAAAAAGCACCTGAATGCAAACGTCGATTTCTATTCGGCAACAGTCTACTATTCGCTGGGAGTTCCGACGGATTTGTTCACTCCGATCTTCGCTATTTCGCGTACAGCAGGCTGGACAGCTCACGTGCTGGAACAGCTGGCGGACAACCGGTTGTATCGCCCTTTGAGCGAGTACACCGGGCCGGAAGTGGGTAAGGTGGTCAAGCCAATTGACCAGCGCTAAGTTCCGGTAACCAACGCTAAATTTAACAGGGCACTTCCAGTAATGGGCGTGCCCTGTTTGCTGTCGTGTGCGCTCTACGGCTCCAGCGCGGCTCGGCCAGAGGGGCGCAACTGGCGACTCAAAATAAAGTTCAACAAGGTTAGCAGCGCCACGCTTGAGAGCAGGAGCACAAGGCTGTTCCAAATGTAAACACTCAGCCGCATTTCCCAGAGGTATTTGTCCGGACTGAAAAACACGTTCACTTTGCGATCCAAGCGATAATCGTTCTGCTCGGTTTCGGCTTTGTACACCATTTCCCCGACCTTTTGATTGGTGTAACGCCGTTGCGCTGTGAGGCGTGTCCCGGCGGAGTTTAACCCGCTTTCCTGCAAGCTCATCCCGCGCAGGACGCGGTCCGCGCCACGCATGCGTTTATCCAGGTCGCCGCCGGAATCGGAGTGCAACACGCTCACTTCAATGAGGGCCTGCTTGAGGTCCTCGAGCCGTTTGTTCTCCTGGGAAGTGCGGCTCTTTCGCTTGGCTATCGAGTCGATTTCTTCTTGGAGTGCATCCTGTCGCCGGGTGAGGGGATTGAGTTTGGCCTGCGCCACAATCAGTGCCTCGTAACTGTAATGGGTCGCCACAAAGCGCGAGACGGTTGGGATGCGGAGCTTGCGTTCGGCGGCCTCACGGGCCGCGGCATCGGGATTTTTTGGATCGGGATTTTGTACGAACCAGCGCTGCACGCTGTAGAGTAGATCAGGGTCGCGATTCATCTCCTCATACTTGACCAGCGCGCCGCTAAAAATAAGTTGCGGGATGAGAACCAGCGGAACAAAGTTCGCCGCCATTTTGCTGGAACTGGCTAGAGACGAGACTAATAGGCCGAGGGCTAGTCCGCTCAGCGCAGTGATGAACATGAAATACCAGTATGGGAAGAACATCCCTTTAACTTCCAAAATGGAATTTCCAACAGCCACAAAAAGCGCGCATTGCACCGCGCTGAACAAACTTAATGTTCCCAGTTTCGCGAGAATATAAAACGGAAGACGCACCGTTAAATTCCGCTCCCGATTGAGCAACACGCGATCACGAATGATGTCATCCACGCTGCTCACAAGCGCCAAAAACATCGCCACCAGCAGCGAGATGAAAATGTAAGTGGGAATGTGGAATGCGCTCGAAAAGTCGTAGGAGCCTGATTCGTCTTTGGTGAAATACAGCGCCCAGCCGATCACCGCTGCAAGTGCTGGAGGAACCAGCACGGTGAGTATCATATTGCCTCGGTTGCGCAGTTTGGATGTGAAGGAGCGCTTCCAGAGGGTGCGCAATTGCGCCCACTCTTCGCGCAGCTTCAGGCGCCGGTTTTGCGCCACAAGCGGGGCTGGTTGAGGCGCCGCTGGCGCGCTTTCCCTCACATTGACCTGCTTCATTTCCTGCAACAAACGGAAGCGGTCGTAGCGGTCCTGCCAAAAATCCGCAGAAAACCGGCGTGCCGGAACAAGTTGGCCCCGATTGTTTTCCTCGTAAATAATGTCCCCGCTAAGGTCGCGCAACGGAGTTTCAAGCACATCGAAAATGAACTCGGGCCGCGTGGTGCCACACGCCGGACAACCTCCCAGTTCGGCGCCAAACTGCTGCTCGTGTTCGGCATCTGCAAAATACGAAAGCATTTCCTGGGGCGTTCCGTAAAACGCCAACCGTCCGCCTTTGTCTAAAAGAAGCGCCTTTGTGAACATCTGGAACAGCTTGGAAGTGGGCTGATGGAGCGTCACCAGAATGATCTTGTTGTGGACCATTCCACGCAAAATTTCCATGACGTGCTCGGAATCCTTGGAGGAAAGCCCGCTGGTAGGTTCATCAAAGAGAAAGACATCCGCCGAGGACAACATATCCAAGCCGATGTTGAGCCGCTTGCGTTCCCCGCCTGAAAGCATCTTCTTCACCGTGCTGCCCACCACGGAATCCCGGCGCTCGGCCAGTCCGAGTTCCACGAGTTTGCCTTCCACGCGGCGCGCCCTGTCGCGTTTGGAGAGGTGAGGGGAGCGGATGGCCGCAGCGAACTCCATGTTTTCCTCAATGGTGAGGTAATCGTCAAAGGCGTCATCCTGCGGGATGTAGGTGACAAAACGTTTCAGCGTGTCGAGGTCTGAGTAAAGCTGCTGTCCGTTTAGAAGAACTTGGCCTTCAGTTGGATGCAGCTGGCCACCAATGGCTCGCAGTAGCGTGGATTTTCCAGAACCGCTCGCGCCCATCACGCAGACCATCTCTCCGCGGCTCACGCTGAAGGACAACGCATCCAGCGCCGTGAGGTTTTTGCGGAAGCGATACGTCAAATCGCGCACCTCCAAAGTCGAGATGACGTTGCGTTCCTCCTCGATGATTCGCTCCGAAAAGTCACATCGCAACACCTGCCCGGCATCCAACCGGATAGTCGCGCCGTCTTGCAGTGCGCATCGACCGCCCACCGAGAGCACTTGCTCGCCCACTTGCAACGGACGGTCCGAGTGCAGGATCTCCAAGGTTCCAACCCGATGGTCGTAATCGCAGAGGATGCGAAACAGCACTTCCCCGCCGGTTCCTGGGGAGAGCAAAATGTCGTCTACATCCAGCAGGGACGGGTTGTTGGACACCAGGTAACTCGCCTTGTACGTCTTGAGTTGGAATCGACCTCCGAGGGCCCGCGCTCGGCGGCGCAAGTCGCTTAGTGGCAACTCCGAATCTGTGTCGAAGACGAGTCGGTCATCCAGTCCGGCCTCCAGCACGGTGTTGGCCGTGAGGTGGACGCCGTTTAAATACACATTGGATGTTTTGATAGCCCGCACCTGCACTTTGAGGCCAAAGCGCACTTCAATGGAGCTGTCACGTGACTTTTCGCGCTGTAATTCGAGTTCCCCCAAGTTGTCCAGGCAGAGGTAGATCTGCGTAAGGGAAACGTTTTTCTTGGCGTTGAAGTAATACGCAAGCTCTTGATAACTAAGCACCTCTTCGCCAAGTAGTGTGCGCTGGCCCGAGTAGATTCGGCAAAAATCGCCCGGCTTTAACGGCCGACCTCTCACCGTGATGTTGGGTGCGGAGATGTTTTTAAGCAGCAACAGCTCGTGGTACCGAAACGCCAGCATCCGCTCCGCCTCATGCAAGCTCTTCAGCCCGACATCCTCCCTGCTACCCGACGCTCCGAAACTTACACATTCCAAAGGAGAGGAGCCGCTTTGATAAACCGACGGATCCGGCGTGTCGCTGGAGCTGAGTTGGTAAACGATATCGATCGCCTGCGCCGCCATCCCCAACTGCGTCATGAAGGAATAGAATTCCACCAACTGCCGCCGATCCATCCCCGCTCGTGCAATGAGGTCGTAGAGCTGCACCCCGAGCATGATTTTTTGGTCCGTGTCCAGTTGGGCGGAAAGCTTCTGGGCCATGGCCCCCAGATCGTGCTGCTCTTGCAGGGCGTGCCGAAAAAGCTGGCGCAGTTCCGAATAAACCGCCTCGGGAAAGTCATGGCGCAGGAAGCCCAGCGAGGAGTCGATTTCCTCCTCCAGCACGGAGGCCCCGCCCTTGGAAAAGGCGGCCAGCACCTGAATGAGCAGCGGCAGGAGGTTGGGGCTTTCGGTGACGGTGCGTGGTCGGCGCGCAAGACGGCGTGCGACGAATTGTACGGAGTGAAGCAGCCGGTGCACTAGTGGCACCCGTGGCCATGCGTCCCGGAGGCGCGCGCGCAGTTCGCGGCGGAGACTTTCAAAAATAGGCGACATGCTTAGGGCGTCGTGGGGCGGGGTTGCTGGGAGAGGTGAGAGTAGAGTGTAAGCGATGTACAGGGAAGAGGCAAACGCGTCGGAATGAGGGGGCGCTGCCGTCGTGATTTTCAAATGAGAGTCCGCGCTTCCTTTGGCCTCCTTGCCCGATAAAGACTTCCAGTCCCACCTGATTCTTCAAACTCTCCCACCGCACACGCCTGCGTAAATTGCCACGGATTCCATGCGTGATATTAAAGATGTAACTGTAGCCGCGCTCTTTACGCACGCAATATTAGCCTTTTAGGAGAATCCCGCATTACGGGTGTCCGCCAGTTTGAATCCATCTTTGATTATTACTAGCCCCGATCAACTCCAATGGGTGCCAAAAACCCAGTCTTTCGAAATGACCTCAAGAAAGTCGCTGAGCGCTGTTTGTTCTAGTGCGTGAAAAAGATGTTGTGCGGCCGCCTCACACCCTTTGGGTGAAAAACTTAAGACTTGGCGCAGCCGAGTGATCGGATAAACCAAATTGGGTGGATGTGCTTCCTTCGTTCCCTGAGCAACCGCCTTCAGCGCAGCGAGGAGGTCTGCTTGCGGCATCCCCGCCACCAACTCCGCAAACACCTCGGCACGCGCAGAGTTATCGAATCCCCCCGGTCCAAAGGCTGACGTTGCGACCTCCAAAAGATAAACTCGGAGTTCCTCAGGAGCTCGTGGGCTACTGACAGGCTCGGCTTGATTGGAATGTGATTCCCCGGGGCTTTGCGACTTCCTCACGTGGAATTCGATGGAGACTTGCTCGAGCGAAAGGCTTTTCTCGGAATTGGGGCCGACAGGATTGCCCGGAGAAAAGTCCTCCTCCTTTTGCGGAAGTTGCAGAGTCAAAGTCACGCGCTCCGCCTCCAAGGTGACTCCGGTAGGCAAGGGGCGCTCTTCGTTCAACGCTTGCTCAATCTCAAGTCGCCAGAGGCGAATTCGGTCACTCAGTCTTTTCATCGTCCCCTTTTATCTGGATCCGGGAACGGAAGCCATCTTCGCGGTAACGCTTTGGTGAGAGCTGGCAGCGCCGCCGTGTGCGCAATATCCCGCGGTCTTTAAAATGAGGGCAACCTCAACCGCGTCTCACGTGACCGTATCCTAAGAATCTATCAAACGCATCCTTGCCGAAACACGGACTGTGAGTCGGGCTGTTTGCGTGCGTGGGAATGATTTGCCAGCACTGAAAGTTGGTTGGAATATTTCCAACGTGAACCACGTACTCACCCTCACCTCCTTGTTTTGTCTCGTCGCGGGCTCCCTCACTGCATCGGAAAAGAGCGTTATCGAATCCGATGTCATTGTTTATGGCGCCACGCCTGGAGGTTTCTGTGCTGCAATTGGGGCGGCGCGGGAGGGCGCCTCGGTCTTATTATTGGAGCCGACCGATCACGTTGGCGGGGTAAACACTGGGGGACTGTGCTTCAGCGATTCCAATCAAACGGTGCGCAGTACGGTGGCGGGCCTTTTTGAGGAGTGGCACATCCGTATTGAGAAGGACTATCAGCAGCGTGGCGTCTCATTGCCCTACAAGGTCAGCGAAAAAGATCACAAACCGTGGACTTACGAGCCCCATGTGGCGGCGAAAATCACGAAGGAGATGCTCGATGAAGCCGGAGTGAAGGTGCTAACAAAGCGGGTTTTGAAGCGGGTGACGAAAGACGGAACCCGCATCACGCACATCGCCACGAGTGATGGTGATTTTGGCGCCAGGGTATTTGTCGACGGCACCTACGAGGGTGACCTGATGGCCGCCGCGGGCGTGAGCTGGACGATTGGCCGCGAGGGGCGGAAAGAGTTCGGCGAATCGCTCGCCGGGAAGCAGTATCCCAAACTCCAGATGGCGATCCATGGTCTGGATGCCAAGGGCAATCCATTGCCGCTTATTACGACAAGCGATGCGGGTCCCGAGGAGGACGGGGATAGGAATGTGATGGTTTACAGCTTCCGCCTTTGCCTGACGAAAGTTGCCGCAAATCGGGTGCCGTTTCCAGAGCCGACGCACTACGATCCAGCACGGTTTGAGATCCTGCGGTCCTACTTTGCATCGGAAAAGCGGCCGCTTCTGTTGTGGGATTTGTATCCGCTGCCGGGTGGAAAATTCGATGCGAATAACGGTATCGGAAAGCAGTTCTCCATGGGCCTTGTTGGTGCCTGCAACGGATGGAGCGAGGGTGACGGAGCGGCCCGTGCGAAAAGTTGGGAGGTCCACAAGCAATACATTGTGGAGATGTACCACTTTCTCACCAACGACCCCGCGGTCCCTGCGCCGTTGCGGGTGCAGATGGCTGAGCTTGGTCTCTGCCGTGATGAATTTGCGGGGTACGATCATTGGTCGCCGCAGCTCTACGTGCGCGAGGGGCGTCGCATGAAAGGCGAGTATGTTATTTCGCAACGGGACATTATGGATGAACCGCGAAAGGACGATCCCATCGTCGTGTCGTCGTTCCCTATTGATTCGCACGACTGCCAGCGGGTCGTCACAAAGAATGGGGTCATCGATGAAGGGACCATCATGCCGGTGCGCATGCCGCAGCGGGCTCACGGCTTCCCCTATCACATTCCCTATCGCGCCATCCTTCCGAAGGCCACGGAGTGCGAAAATTTGCTGGTGCCCGTGGCGCTTTCCTCCACGCATGTGAGTTATTCCTCGATCCGTGTGGAGCCAACATGGATGATCCTCGGGCAAAGCGCAGGCATCGCCGCGGCGCTTTCGGCGAAACAGGGCGTAGCCGTGCAGGCGCTGAAATATCCGGTCTTGCGCGAGCGACTACTGGGGCAGCACCAAGTACTCGATCTGCCTACACTCCCGCCGCCACCGGCAAAGGCGATTGGCGCGGCTGGAATCGACCCGAAGTCACTGCCTGGAATCGTCTTGGATGACACTCAGGCGGAACTCAAAGGCGACTGGAGCCACTCCTCTGGCTTCAAGCCCTACATCGGCGCCAGTTACCTTCACGACGACAAGCGCGGCGATAGCCATGCCGTTGCCACCTTCCGTTTCAAAGCCCCAAAATCGGGCCGCTACGATCTTCTCATCGCGTATTCCCCGCACGAAACCCGCGCCAAAAAAGTGCCCATCACCATCGAAAGCGGCACGCATAGAGCCACCCTCACCTTCGATCAAACCGAGCCTCTTCCCGCTGGGGCAGCCTTCCGCAGCGCAGGCATCATTCAGCTCACATCCGATGTGGAAACCAAGGTCGCCGTGAGCAACACCGGCACTACAGGTTTCGTCATCGTGGATGCCATACAACTCCTCGAAGTGAAGGACTAACGGAAGGGGCGTGCCCTCCAAATGGCAACCCCTGTAGCGCACCCACAAACTTGGGTTGTGAGGGCGGCTTTCACCTTTTGAGATTTCTTAAATAACTCCAGCCCATCGCACGTTTTTCTCCGTAGCGATGGGTATGAATCCTCAAGAGTTTTGTCCGTTAGCAGCCCTCGTTTTAAAGCTATACCAGAGGACTCGCAATTTTGCCGCCGGAGTCTATCAGAGAGCTCGAACTGAGGTTTTCTTGTCACTTAAGTCATTGTGGCAAAGCATTAAGCTGATATGGCTTCGTTGTTATTCAATTCGCCGCCCCACCGCTGAAGTCTCACTCCTGAGTATTCCAGCCTCAGATTTGGGATCCCGCATGGCGGGTTTTTGGAGGCGCGTTTCCATCCGCCTCATCATCTTTATAATTGGAGGGATAACAGCGGCCAGCCAGTCTTCCGTTCTCGCTGCTGAGGAGGCCCCAACTTACTACTATTATCAAGGCAAGCCAGTGCCTCTAAATCTGGATGTCGCTCACGTGGCCATTAAAGTTAAACCGGTGGTCGCATTGTCCGCCGCCGCCGCCTTGCGTAATCTCGGATTCGACTCCGCAAATGTCGTTGCCACGCCTCTGCCATCTTGGTCGATTTTGCGCGCAGAAGCCATGATGGCCCGTGGGGCTCCAAGTGCAACTGCAGCGGAGCCCGCGCTTGGACTGTCCGCTCTCATAACGTCTTTGCTTAAGTCTGGCTCGGCGAATGTCGAGTTCGTATCCCCCGTGTTTCGCGATGATCGCGGCGGGCCAGTTCTGGTTACGGAAAGAGTTCTCATTGGATTTTCCGAGGATTTCACGCAGCTGCAACGGGATAAACTGCGCGCCTCCGTCCAGGAAGGAGCGGTACTCGAGGCGGTGGAGTTTCCGCAGGCAAATCAGGAGCGCTGGAGGATTCTTTCAAGTAACGGGTTTACTGTTCTCTCGCGGGCTAACGCTCTGGCACAGACACCGGGAGTGACTTACGCAGAGCCTGATATGATCGTAACCGGATACACAAAGCGCGTGCCAAACGATCCCGGATTTGCCGACTCTTGGGGCCTGAGCAACTCCGGAGCGGGCGGCGGTCTGGCTGGCTTTGACATGGGGGCAACCGCCGCCTGGGACATCACCCAGGGCAATCCATCCGTCATAGTGCTCGTGCTGGACAGCGGAGTGCAACAGAACCACCCCGATATCAACCAGATTGCCGGGCGGGACTTTAGTCCGGATTCCGCGTTGAACCCAAACGGAGGTCCTTTCGGGCCCTTTGATAACCATGGGACATGTGTTGCCGGCTGTATTTCGGGGCGGATAAACAACGGAATCGGCACTGTTGGGATCGCTCCAGAGGTTCGGGTGGCGTCGGCGAGGTTTGGTACAAATTATCAGCCCGACGGCTCCTTTTCCGCTTCTTGGAGCTGGTGTGCGAATGCCCTTTATTGGGGCCAATCTATTGGAGCCCGCGTGAGTAATAACAGCAACGGGGGCGGGTTGCCGTCCAACGAGCTTGCGGCGGCCTATGCCACAACCAGAAACGGAGGGATGGTGCATTTCGTCGCGGCCGGCAACTCTGGCTCCGGCGCGCTTGGATATCCGGCCAACATTCCAGGGGTCAATGCGGTCGCTGCCGCCAACCGCTTCGGGCAGCGTTCGGGCTTCTCCCAATACGGAGCTGGACTAGCCTTTGTCGCCCCTGGGGAGGCAATTCTCACGACCGACCGCACGGGGAGCGACGGGTACGTGAATGGGGATTTCGCTGTGTTTAATGGCACGTCTTTCGCCTCTCCTTTCGCGGCTGGAGTGGCGGCTTTGATCATTTCGCTGAACCCGAATTTCACGGCAGAACAGGTGGAACGGCGTATGCAAACCACAGCCATAGACATGGGCCCGCTTGGCTACGATACGGGGTATGGGTATGGAATGCTCAATGCAGCAAGAGCCGTAGCTGGCGTTACGCCGGGGAGCCTCAATGGAACTTATGTGGGCAGCGTAACGACCGTATTTCCGAGCGCGAACATCACGGTGAATTGTCCCGGCGTGCAGGTTGTTATCGGTGAGCCGCTACAGCCGCTGAACTCGCCGGGGCAAGTCGAGAGCAATCCATTCCATCTAACGGTCATAACCGCAGGAGTGAACTCGCCGGGGGCGGTGTATGCCGAATCTGCGTACCTCAGTCGAAACATAAACACTCCGCCCCCAGATTGGTTTGTGATCAAGGATTGGAATATCCAAATGCAATCCGCCAGTGATTTTGTCGGAGAAAATGTCGGCTCCCTGCAAATCGCTAACGGGCCAAGTTATGTGATCGCCCCCGATCTCCTTTTTGGATGGTTTAATATGCAAATCCTCCCAGGGAGCCGTCTTCGCGGCGTGCTGGAAAATGACGAGCTGACGATTGAAATTGAGGGAACATACCAAGAGCCGGATTTTGAACAAAAGCCGTTTACCGCAACAATTGTAGTCAGACGCGGAACCCAACCGAATCTGACCCCTTACCAGCCGACTGGATGGTCTGACAAAATTGTTGTCTCCAACGTCGCCGGGACAAACACAGATAGTTCCTCGTTAAGCCCATCCGACACGCTTTATGTGGATTGGGCCGCGATCAACAGTGGCTCAAGTTCGACTTCCAGTAGATTCTTTACTGAACTTTATGTGGATGGCGTCTTGAGCAGTTCTCGCTGGTACATCGATCCTCCTTTTGCGCCCGGAGATTCAGGAGGTGTGACTGACTATGTAATTAGCAGTCTAGCGGCGGGCACGCACACCATTCGAATCAAGGTGGATTCCACCAGCGTAATCACTGAAAGTAACGAGAGCGACAACGAGTACACCAAGACCATCGTGGTGCGCTCGGCCCCAGCCCCAGTAATTTCCTTGGGCGGCACCCTAGACTTCGGCGACGTGATTGTCGAATCTAGTGTTCAAAGGACATTGGTGATCCTGAATGTTGGAGGCGGAACGTTGAACGTCAGTAACATCTCATATCCTACGGGCTTTAGTGGCCCATTCCAGGGGACCATTGTAGCGGGAGGCTCACAGAGTGTCACCGTGACATTCTCTCCCAGCGCGCCTGAAAGCTTTGGCGGTGTTCTGACGGTGGAATCGAATTCCAACATAGAGTTTTTCGGACAAAACACCTTGCCAGTTTCGGGAAGGGGTGTGCTGCTTGCACCCCCAAACGACAGCTTTGCCAATGCACAAGTTCTATCGCCAGGGGATATTACTTTGCCGGGAGAATTCGAGGTCACTGGCACGAATTTTAATGCAACCATCGAAGCGGGCGAACCTAACGATCCCCCAGTATTTGGTGCCTCTGTTTGGTATGCGTGGACCCCACTTGTGAGCGGCACTGGGTATGTCGATACCTTCAGAAGCAACTTCGACACCGTTTTGCTCGTGTACACTGGGAGTACTTTGGAAAGCCTGTTTCGGGTGGCCTTCAATGACGACGCCCTAAACACCGTTCAAAGCAGTGTCTCTTTCCCCGTGGTAGCCGGCACCACTTACCAGATCCAAGTAGGCGGCTTCCGCTTTGGCTTTAATCCACCCGCGCAGGGTAATATCAACCTGCGTCACTTTGTGTCGCCGGATCCCATTATTTTCTTGAGCGGGGATTTGGCTT
Source organism: Opitutus sp. GAS368 (assembly GCA_943329925.2). Classification (GTDB taxonomy): domain Bacteria; phylum Verrucomicrobiota; class Verrucomicrobiia; order Chthoniobacterales; family Chthoniobacteraceae; genus Chth-196. Next base: position 8,007 of record CALQFT020000046.1, on the reverse strand, counting down.
TTGGCGCCGTGGCGGTGGGTGCTTCTGCACAGAAGACTCTGGTGATCCAAAACACTGGCAGCGCGACCTTGAACATAAGTGGGATCAGTTACCCGCCAGGCTTTAGCGGCCCGTTTGAGGGACCCATCCTAGCCGGCGGTTCGCAGGCTGTCTCGGTGACTTTCACCCCCAGCTCAGTCCAGAGTTATGATGGCATACTGACGATAGGCTCCAACGCCACTAGCGGGGTGAATACCAGACAGGTCTCGGGGTCAGGATTTGCTAGCCCAATTTTAGCCACCCAAGTAAGCGCTGGGTATAAATCGCCAGGCGCCTTGACCGTAAATTGCGAGATTCGGTATCCCAGCGACGCACCGCTTCGATATCTCCTCTGGCGTCCCGAGCTTCCCGCGGGATGGACCCTAGATTCTGTGTCTGGTGACGGGGTTCCGTTAACCGATGGACGGGATATTATTTTCAATGGCAATCCGCTGCCGAGCCCAATCAAAATGACCTACTCCGTGAGTGTGCCAGCTAGCGCTGTCGACACTCAAGAGGTTCGAGGGGTTGTGGAATATTGGATTGCTGGAAGCGCGCCTGGATCTACTCGCGCGCTGCCGAATCCCTTGCCTGTAAACCCAAGCCTGACCAATGGGAATCACAGTGCTGATTATGAGAGTCCATTTGGGGTGATCAGCGGTCGTGAACTCAACCGCGTCCTAGCCTATTGGCGCGACGGCCACTACCATGCCGTTCCTGTGACGCCAGCCGATCCCGATGGCTTTACTTTGGGAGATGGCGATGCCGCTTTTCTCTATCATAGCGCAGACTATGAAAGTCCCTTTGGGGCAATTAGCGGACGCGAACTTAACCGTGTTCTTGCCTACTGGCGCGACGGCCACTATCACGCAGTGCCAGTCACACCTGAAAATCCTGACGGGTTTACACCTGGGATTGGTGGTCCGCTTGGGGGTGGTAAGGCCAATCTCACGAACGCGGTAACGCCCGCTTCATCCATCGCGACCGCCGAACATTCGGCTCCGTATTTCTACACAGGAGGACAGACGTTAGAAGTTTCAACCAGAATCGTTTACAACGGAACCCTAAGGTCTCTGCTCTGGCGCCCCAACCTGCCGAGTGGCTGGACCCTCGGCGGTGTCTCTGGAGATGGAACGTTTCTGATGGCTGGTGGGGAAATCGTACTGATTGATAGTCGGCCACCCGCCAGCCCGATTCGGATGAAGTACACAGTCCTCGTGCCCGCAGGAACAGCAGGAGTCCAACAACTGCACAGTGAAGCGGAGTATTGGTTGGTCGGGGGGACTGCGACAACAGTCTTAGCAGATCCCGAGCCGCTTGTATTGTCTGACGTAGCGCCGTTGCCAACGCTCTCCTCCGTGACGATTAGCTCTACTAACCCGAATATCACATTTGCCAAGGCGGGCGATGATTTGACCGTGCGCTTCACCGCCAGCGCGCCGATCCAAGCCCCAGCGGTGACCATAGCCGGAAGGCCCGCCACTCTGGAAAACTTGGGTGGAAATAGCTGGAGTGGAACGGTGCGCGTCGTTCCTGAAGACAGGCAGGGCGTGGCCGCATTCGCCATCGACTTCATAGATATCGCCAACCGAAAAGGTGCCACCGTGACAGCCACCACATCAGCCACCACGTCAGCCACCACGTCAGCCACCACGTCAGCCACCACGTCAGCCAGTGCCGTAATTATCGACACGGTTAAGCCCGCTCTGAACGTGCCGCAAACCCAGACCGCCGAGGCCACTGGCGCGAACGGCGCTAGTGTTGGTTTTCCCTCTGCCACGGCCATCGACACGCAGACGTTCCAGTCGAAGCTTTCCGAACTCCGATCGTTCAAACGGAGATTCACAGCCGGCCTCCAAAGCAGGAAACCCACTATCAGCCAAAATTCATTTACGGCTTCGGCGCTCGCTTATCCTGAAATTTTTCATAGAACCTTTTCAAGGTGGCTGCGTTCAATGGTATCTACTATTGCCGCCACTCCGGCGGCAGCGCCGAGTATCACTTACTCTCGGCTGAGCGGTATGGTATTTCCCCTCGGTTCAACGCAGGTGGTTGTAACAGCCACGGATGCCGCTGGCAACCAGACCACCGGCGCATTCAGCGTGGTGGTGCGGGATACGACTCGTCCGGTAATCACCATCAACGGCGCAAATCCGGCAGGGTGTGTGTTGGGAGGTGTTTATGCTGACCTAGGAGCAGTCGCAGCAGACCTTGTGGACGGTGCTGTGGGAGTGACGGCCTCTATTGCCGTGGACTCCAGTAAACCCGGTGCCTACTCCGTAATCTATACGGCCACCGATGCTCACGGCAACACAGCCACGGCCACCCGTATAGTCAATGTGATCCCTCGAATTCCTGTGTCGGTGACAAAGTCCCATTTCAGTCAAAATGGAGAAGTGCCTTACGCAGGCTCAGATTATAGGATTCCGGCAGGGGCGGTATGGAGTGGTTTTGGCATTCCAGCCATCAATGATGCCGGAATGGTGGCGGTTATCGGCAGGTGGACGAGTCCGGCAGGGGCGGGCGAAGGAATATTTGTCGACGGCCGTCTTGCTGTGATGGTTGGGGAGGCCGTGCCCAGTATAGATGGCGCAATCTGGGTCCAATTTGAAGATCCTGTATTAGCGGAAGACGGCGGCCTTGCGTTTGTCGCAGATATTAGCGGGACGGAGCCCTTCAGACCGGGCCGTGATCGGGTGGTGGTGCGGCAGGGTTTTCTGGAATTACCCTCTATCGTGGCGCGTGTTTCAAGCATCGCGCCAGGTACGGGCGGAGCGCGGTTCCGGGAGTTTGTAGCAGTCTCACTGGATGGGCTAAGTTTAGTGTTTACGGCCCGCTTGAGTTTGGGCAGTGGCGCGCCGCAAGTGGGGACGGAGAATGATTACGCAATTTGGGCAAGCGATCCGAGTAACCCACTGGCTTTGGTGTTGCGGCGGGGACAGGAAATTAAGCTAAGCACCGGAGGGGCTGGTACGCTCAAATCTTTTAGTTTCCTTCCAGAAAAGAGGGGCTCGGCGGGAATTGGCGGCGGGAATCACGAGTGGGATGGTCGTTTAACTCACATCCGATTCACCGCGATGCTCGCCGACGGAAGCAGTGCGCAAATGCATCTCGTGCCAGGCGGCAAGCCTGAGGCCTTTTCCGAAAGCGACGGTGGCGTTGGCAGGCCATCCCTACCAGATGCTGTATTCGCCCAGTACGGGCCGTTGGCAAGTGATCGCCATGGGTATCGGCAGGCGTTTTCTGCAACACTAAAACCAGGACTGGGCGGAGTAACGCTGGAGAACAAACATGGACTCTTCCTGTTCAATTCGAACACCGGACTCTTCGATGCAGCGGCCCGCCAGGGGCAGCGTGCCCCAGGCGCTAGCGAGGTTTTTAGACGCTTCAGTAAGCCAGTCTTTGCCTTGGATGGTAGTTCCCTAGCTTGGATTGGATTGCTTGTTGGAGGAACGGTAGGAAATACCAATGATACCGGAATCTGGTGGAGGCAGGATGGCGCTGAATCCGCACTCGTGGCCCGTAAAGGAAGTCAAGTGGGCTCGGTGACGCCCGGAGCCCTGTGGAATCGCTTTGATTCAATTGGGTTACCTGGAGGCGAAAGGGGACCGATATTCGTGGCAAGAATGGCAGGGGGCTCTACTCGGTTTCCTGGTCCAGGCGGAGTCACCAACCTCACTCAGAAAGGCGTTTGGGCGGTGGATGCAAACCACGTGCTGCAATTGTTATTTCGTGAGGGGGTCACTCAGGTTGACGGAAAGACGCTCGAGCACTTTGCTGCAATGCAGGCCATAACCGTATCGCCCGGAGTGTCTCGCTCTTTTAATGCGAAGGCCACGATCGTGTGGCGGGCCACTTTCACCGATGGAACATCTGCAATCATTACAACTAAAGTGCCCTGAAATGGAGGGGAAAAGATTCTTGAAAAACTAGTGCTTCTAAAATTGAGGGGGCGGGAACTCGCCCTCCTGCATCCAGTTCAATCCGCCGCAGGAAAGTAATCTGCACCCATCCGCATATGCCCCGTGGCTACAGATGTATGCGAGAAAACACGCTACCTTTTGCCTCCTTGCGAACCATCTCGTAGTATCATATCTCGGATCCTTGGACGCAGAATTGCCAACTTCTAATGCCTGAGTTGATGGGATCCCGGGCCATCCGATTTGGAACTTTCTTCCGATGTAAATGTATGGGGCTAATGGTTGGCCAGTGGGCCTAGAACGGGTGCTTCTGCGTTCCAGCAGACTTCTCTGGTGGACAACCGCTCCAAGCCGAGAGCCCTCTAGTGACTTTAACCTCTGACGACCATGCCAGCTCCCGCCGAATCTCCATTTATTAAGTGGTTCTCCGAAATTTCCGTCGAAGATATCCCTCTGGTTGGCGGTAAAAATGCATCGCTCGGCGAGATGTTCTCCTCCCTAGCCCCCAAGGGAGTGCGGGTCCCAGACGGGTTTGCCATCACTGCGGATGCCTACCGTTACTTTCTGCGCCAAGCGGGGCTTGATGCCCAAATTGAGGCCGCACTCGCCGGACTAGATACTGGCAATATGGAAAACCTAAGCCACCGCGGCAGCGTTGTGCGACAGGCCATCCTCAACGCTACGCTTCCAGCGAGCCTCCAGGCCCTCATCGCAGCGGCCTACGCCAAGATGCAGGCGGGCATTACTACGCCTCTGGATGTCGCAGTGCGCTCTTCCGCGACAGCCGAAGACTTGCCTGACGCGAGCTTTGCAGGCCAACAGGAGACTTACCTTAACGTTAACGGCGTTTCTGCACTACTGGTCGCGACAAAAATGTGCTTCGCCTCGCTGTTTACGGATCGTGCGATTAGTTACCGGGTAGATAAAGGATTTGGACATTCCAAGGTCGCTCTTAGCGTAGGGGTGCAGCGCATGGTTCGCTCCGATCTCGCCTGTGCGGGAGTCATTTTTACCATTGATACCGAAACGGGTTTTCGTGATGCAGTGATGATCAGCTCAGCCTATGGTTTGGGTGAGAATGTGGTGCAGGGATCCGTAACCCCGGATGAATACTTGGTTTTCAAACCCACCCTCAAAACCGGCCACCGCCCGCTGTTGCAAAAAACGGTGGGCAGTAAGGAATTTAAGCTGGTCTACGACACTGATGGGGGAAGGCGTGTCAAGAATGTGCCGGTCCCGGCAGGGGAGCGATTGAAGCCCTCCCTCACTGATGATGAGGTGTTGGAGCTCGCCCGGTGGGCCTGTGTGGTCGAGGACCACTATTCAGCGAAGCGGGGCCGCCCAGTGCCAATGGATCTCGAATGGGCTAAGGACGGCCTCTCTGGTGAGCTGTTCATCGTCCAGGCACGCCCCGAAACTGTTCAGTCGCGCAGGAATCTGGACGTTTTGGAGACGTTTCACCTTGCCCGACGTGGTAAGGTACTTGCGAGTGGTCGGAGTATCGGCACTAAAATTGCCACGGGCCGCGTTCGGGTGATTCGCAGTGTTGAATGCATCGGCCAGTTTGAGGCGGGGGAGGTTCTGGTGACCGACAAAACCGACCCAGATTGGCAGCCTATCATGAAAATGGCGGCCGCGATCATCACCAATCGGGGTGGCCGTACCTGCCATGCTGCCATTGTGAGTCGCGAGCTTTCCGTGCCGGCTATTGTGGGTACGGAGCACGGCACCGAGGCATTTCGGGATGGTCAGATGGTCACTGTCAGTTGCTCTGAAGGCGAGACGGGTTTTGTGTACGAGGGCGTGCTGCCCTTTGACGTGGAGCGCACGGATCTCAAGTCGCTCGGACACCCTCGCACCAGAGTCATGCTCAACTTGGCCAATCCCGAGCAGGCCTTCGCGCTTTCGTTCCTCCCTAACGATGGAGTTGGACTCGCGCGGATGGAGTTTATTGTTAGCAATGTAATCAAGATCCATCCGTTGGCGCTTGTCGGGTTTGATCAGCTTGCAGACCCTATGGCTCGTGAGGAAATAGAGCGTCTCACTCTTGGTTACGCGGATAAAGCCCAGTACTTCGTCGACAAGCTGGCCAGAGGCGTTGCCATGATTGCCGCCGCGTTTCATCCAAAGGATGTCATCTTGCGGCTGAGTGATTTCAAGACGAACGAGTACGCCAACCTCATCGGCGGCCGTGCCTTCGAGCCGGCCGAAGAGAACCCGATGCTCGGGTTCCGCGGCGCTAGTCGCTATTATCACCCGCGGTATCAGGCCGGCTTTGCGCTGGAGTGTCGCGCGGTGAAAAAGGTCAGGGAGGAGATGGGGCTTACTAATTTAAAGCTCATGGTCCCTTTCTGCCGCACGGTGGAGGAGGGCTTAAAGGTCCAGGCTGAGCTGGCGAGGCACGGTCTGAGGCGTGGAGAGAACGGCCTTGAGCTCTACGTGATGTGCGAGATTCCTAGCAACGTCGTCCTTGCAGAGGAGTTCTGCGATATCTTTGACGGGTTTAGCATCGGCTCCAACGACCTCACCCAGCTCATACTCGGGGTGGATAGGGACAGCGAAATTGTGGCGCCGATTTTCGACGAAAGAAATCAGGCGGTGAAGCGCATGATCGCGCACGCCATCGAGGTGTGCCGGGCAAGGGGAGTCAAAATTGGAATCTGCGGGCAGGCCCCGAGCGATTATCCCGACTTTGCTGAGTTCCTTGTCAGGCAGGGAATTGATAGTATTTCACTCAATCCAGACACGGTTCTTAGAACCACCCTCGCCATCTTGGCCACAGAAAGAGCCATGGGTGCGGAGGAAGTTCGCGGCGTGTCAGCGTTGACGTAAAGTGCTGTAAATAAATATTATACTGCAGTATTAAGTTGCTGGGCGCCGTGTAAGTGGCATGGCTGCGGATTTGCGCCTTAGCTGTCAGGCGGCACTCGTCGGGCGCCTTATCTTTTTAAGACGCACTAGGATGAACCCCGATTCCAAAGATAGGCAAAACGATTGTTAAAACCTTTCCCTAGGTGGTTTCCGTAGCGAAGGGTGCTATGAAACTCAACTCTTTGACCGATCTGTTTATCGCTGAACTCCACGATCTTTTAAGTGCCGAGCGGCAACTGGTCCAAATTTTTCCAAAAATCATCAGGTCCGTATCTCACAGCGAGTTGCGAGAGGCCTTGGAATCACACCTTAAGGAAACTACCCTTCACGAACAACGTCTCGTGGAATGCTTCCAAAAGCTGGGCATTCCCTCCGCGCCTGGACGTAGCCATGGCATGATCGGGTTGGTCTCCGCTTGGATGGAAATCCAAGAGGCGCCCGCCCACCCGGATGTACGCGACGCGGCAACCATAGCCGCCGTCCAGCACATGGAACATTACGAGATTGCAGGATACGGTTGCGCCCACGCCTACGCCGAGGTCTTGGACCATCATGACGTGGCAACCCTGCTCAAGCTCACGCTTGTTGAGGAGGAGGAGTGTGACCGGCGCCTGACTCGCTTGGCGGAGACACTGGTCAACGCAGACGCCGAACTGCATGCCAGATGATATACTCCATACGGCGGTAAACGCGAGGTCTCCATCGGGTGAGCCCAATGCAGCGCCTGGTGGAGATTTCCCGACAGAATGTGGCTGTTGCGGCCATATTGCTGGGCCTCAGGTATCAAAGTTGGCGCCGATTTTGGGCTTGTCCTAGGGGGCGGGGTGAACGCCGCTCTGCAAGGAAGGCCTCGCGCGGTTGTTGGCAAAGTAGACTCAGACATCCTGACGTCTACCTGAACCATCTCGTTGGAAAAGGAATCTTGCTGATCTCAATTTCCCTTTCTTTCCGCAAGTTTACAAAAACGGATAGAGTCGAGCGAGATCAGGAACAGATCATCTCAATTCCCGTGACCTCAGGATGTCTGAGGCTCATACGATGGGACGCCCTTCAGCTGGAGATGAATTGGGGGCCATTTTCCCAGGGCGTTGCCCCGGGCTAGCGTGGAGCGCGCCGTTGGCGCTCCATGCAGGGGGCCGTGGGCATTCCGTGGGCATTCCGTGGGCATTCCGTGGGCATTCCGTGGGCATTCCGTGGG
>CALQFT020000045.1 GCA_943329925.2 Opitutus sp. GAS368 | reverse complement strand
TGGATTGTGGTCCCTGCCCAGTGCGCCCTTTTGGAAAAAAAGGCATCCAGCCAAACTCAGTGCACCACACAACCAGCGTATCCTGTAACAAGCCGCGTTCTTTAAGGTCGTGGCAGAGGGTGGCGTAATTCACGCAATTACTTCCCTTTAATAGCTTTGTATTGAAAATGTGCGGTCGGGCTTACGGAACCCCACAGCGGCCCAGTATGGAAAAGCAGCGCCAACTATCTATTTTCACTGCTCTATGGAACGATTGCTGGGATTGTTCATCCTCTTCCCATGAGCATTGAAATCAATTTAGAAGGAAAAGTCGCACTGATCACTGGCGCATCCCAGGGCATCGGCGCGCAGATGGCCCGCACCTTTCATAAGGCGGGAGCCACCGTTGTGTTGAATCATCCCGATCAAGGAAATACGGGAGCCAATGCCTCGGCGCTATGCACTGAATTGAATGCGTTGCGTCCTGAAAGCGCCTTGGTTGCAGTGGCAAACGTGGCAGACCCCGCAGCGGTGCAGTTGATGATGAAGGAGGTTGCGCAGGTGACCGGGGGTATTGATTTTTTAATCAACAATGCCGCGATTATCCGAGATCGCACCGTTTCGAAGATGACGCTTGAGGAATGGGATTCGGTGATTTCAGTGAACTTGTCCGGGGTGTTTCATTGCTGCAAATTCGGGCTCGAAAACATGAGGGAGGGCGGAGCAATTGTGAGTTTGGGGAGCATCGCGGCGATCCAGGGTTTTTATGGTCAGGCGAATTACGCGGCGGCGAAGGCCGGAGTGCTCGCGATGATGCGAGTCATCAGCCGGGAGGCGGCGAGGCGAGGCATTCGAGCCAACGCAATTGCTCCTGGGGTGATTGAAACGTCCATGGCGGCAACTATTCCGGAAAGCGTCCGCGTGGAGATGCTCAAGAATGTTCCACTGGCTCGGTTTGGAGAGCCGGTTGATGTTGCCAACGTGGCGTTGTTTTTGTGCTCACCGCTGGCGGCATACGTCACCGGCCAGACTCTTGAAGTCAACGGAGGGTGGCGGGGGTGAGGGGGTTAGCGCGAATTATCACTGCCGATGAGGCGGTCGCGGCCATTCCTTCTGGGGCGACGGTTGCGGTAGGCGGCTTTGTGGGGGCGGGCCATCCGGAGGCTCTCTCCGCGGCGCTGGAAAAGCGTTTTCTGGAGACGGGTTCTCCCAGAGATTTGACGCTTGTTTATGCTGCGGGGCAAGGGGATAGGGCGGGGCGCGGCCTCAATCATCTTGCGCATGAGGGACTTCTCAAGCGTGTGGTCGGTGGACACTGGAATCTCGCGCCCAAGCTTGGGGAGCTGGCGCTTGAAAATAAGATCGAGGCGTACAATCTCCCTCAGGGGGTTATCTGTTTTCTCTACCGCGAGATCGCCGCAAAACGGGCCGGTGTTTTCACGAAAACAGGGATGCACACTTTCATCGATCCTCTGCACATGGGGGGACGTTTGAACCAGCGCACCATTGCGCCTTTGGTGGAGAGGATTATCTTGGATGGCGAGCCTTGGTTGCGCTACCGCACGTTTCCCATCCATGTGTCGTTGATCCGGGCAACGAGTGCGGATTCCATGGGTAACCTTTCCATGGAGAAGGAGGGGCTCATTGGAGATGTGCTGCCCATGGCTCAAGCGGCGAGAAATCACGGGGGCATTGTGATTGCACAGGTGGAGCGGATCGTGGAGCAAATCCACAACCCCAAATCTGTATGTGTTCCCGGGATCTTGGTCGACAGCATTACGGTTGCCGATGCTGCGCTACACGCACAAACGTTTGGGGAGCAGTTTAATGAAAATTACGTCTCCGCTCCCACGCAGGGGGCAACGCTTGAGAGGATGTTATTTTCCGAGCGCAAAATCATCGGCCGGCGTGCCCTGAATGAGGTGCGCGCGGGTGAAGTGGTAAATCTTGGAATAGGCCTGCCAGAAGCGGTTGCTTCGGTGGCCGCAGAGACGGGCCGGTTGGGGGAGTTTACCCTGACTTTGGAGAGCGGCCCTATCGGCGGAGTGCCAGCGTCGGGACTTAGTTTTGGGTGCAGTCATTTCCCGGAGGCGGTTATTGATCAACCGGCGCAGTTCGATTTTTACGATGGGGGCGGTCTTGATATCGCTGTGCTTGGAGCCGTGGAAGTAGATGAAGAGGGGAGCGTGAATGTGAGTTCTTTTGCGGGCCGCATTGCCGGGGTGGGTGGGTTTGTGAACATTGCGCAAAATACCCGCCGGCTTGTGTTTTGCTGCACATTTACAGCGGGAGATCTGGAGGTTGAGGTAAAGGATCACCAGTTGCGGATTATCCGAGAGGGCAAACACGCAAAATTTGTGCAGCGCGTCGGGCAAGTTTGCTTCCACGGACCAACGGCTGCCGCCAACGGGCAGCAGGTTTTATACGTCACAGAACGTGCTGTATTTGAACTGACCCAATCAGGACTCGTCCTGCGGGAGGTTGCGCCCGGGATCGATCCTGACAAAGATATTTTCCCCCGGATGGCCTTTCTTCCGTGCTCCAGCCAATGGCGGCCCATGCCATCGAATTGCTTTATTAATTTATGAAATATCCATCTCCCGTTTATCTTGCCGCAGGGTTACGTTCCCCAATAGGCCGCTTTGGCGGTGGACTGAAGTCTGTGACCCCCGCCGATCTGGCGTTGCAGGTGGCCGAGGCCGTGGTGCCCAGCGGGTTGAAATCCTTGGTGGATCAGGTGATTTTGGGCCATGTGCTCCAAGCTGCAGTCGGGATGAACGTGGCCCGCCAGGTGGGGTTGCGCCTTGGTCTTCCTCAGAGTGTGCCGGCATATACCGTCAACATGGTATGCGCCTCCGGGCTTAAGGCCGTGGCGCTTGCGGCGGAATCCATTGCCCTAGGCGATGCGAGCCTTGTGCTCGCGGGGGGCGTGGAGTGCATGAGCATGGCCCCCTATTACGCCACGGACTTGCGGTGGGGGAAAAAGTTTGGGGATTGCGCCATGACAGACGCCATTCAGGTCGATGGCCTTAGCGATCCGGTGCTTCAGTTGGGCATGGGAGAGACGGCGGAACGCATTGCAGATCTTCTGGGGATCACCCGCAATGAGCAGGATCGTTTTGCTCTCCTAAGCCAGCAAAGGGCGCTTGCTGCTCGTGCCGATTTTCAGCGGGAAACGGTGTGCATCAAGACCCGGGAGGGGGAGGTTCTTTACGACGAACATCCGCGCGCTGACACCACTCCGGAGAGATTAGCCAAACTCAACCCCGCCTTCCGTCAGAACGGGACTGTGACGGCGGGAAACTCCTCCGGGATCAACGACGGGGCCGCCTTGGTTTTGGTAGCCGATGCAAAGGCACTAGCGCAACATTCCCTTCAGGCGCGCGCTCGCATTCTTGGGACTAAAGTTGTGGGATGCGACCCGGCAACCATGGGACTTGGGCCCGTTGCCGCGATTGAGCAATTGTGTGGGGATGTGGGCTGGAAGTTGGACGAGGTGGACGCCATAGAAATCAACGAAGCGTTTGCCGCTCAGGTACTGGGCTGCGCAAAGCGACTATCTCTCGATCCGGAGAAACTCAACCAGAGGGGAGGCGGGATTGCGCTTGGGCATCCGCTCGGCTGTAGCGGCGCCAGAGTGCTGGTGACTCTGCTGCACCTCATGGAGGATTTGAACCTTCGCCGGGGGATCGCCTCGCTTTGTGTGGGAGGCGGAATGGGCATTGCGATGGCAATCGAACGATGAGCGCAGGGCACGGCTGCCCGTGCGCGCCCATCGCCAAGTAGCCTCAAGTCCGCAGGATCTTTACACGTCACACACCATCGCCGCGTGGCGCAGCGCCAAAATCGGGTCACTCCAGGTAGGGATGAACTCGTGGGCCACGAAGTCATTGTACCCAGACTCGACTAAAGCCCGGATTACGGCTGGATAATGGATTTCCTGATTTTCATCCAACTCACCTCTTCCAGGGTTGCCGGCCGTGTGAATGTGGCCGATGTACTCCCGGTGGTTGCGAATCCGGCGGATGACGTCCCCGTTCATGATGCTGACGTGATAGATGTCAAACAACAGCTTGAAGTTAGGGCTTCCAACCCGCTTGATTAAATCCACGCAGAAGTCCACGTCGTCCCCGAAATAGCCGGGATGTCCTTTCATAGGGTGGCTTGAATCGCGGGAGTTGAGGTGTTCAAGAACCAAGGTGATTCCTTTTTTTTCAGCGGCAGGCAGCACGGTTTTCCACACTTCTACACATTCCTTGGCCGCCTTTTCAGGATCCATTCCCTCAAACCGCATGCCGGTGAATGTGATCACCTTTTTGCAGCCCACATTGGAAGCGACCTCGATGGCGTCTGAAAGCTTTGCGATGACTTCCTCCCTATATTTCGGGTTGCACGGCCCGTTTCCAAATCCATGCGAGCCAACCAGGGAGATGTCCAACCCCAAGGCTTTGACTTCCGGATAATATTTCCGGTCGATGCCCTCGATTCCCAGCAGGCCGATCTCCTTGGCGTGCCTTGCAAGCTCCATGATTTCCATGGGCTTCCAGCACCAACCCATCAGGGTGTGTTTGATGCCCTTGTTCTGGATCTTGTACTTGGGATCGGCCGCCTCTTTTAAAACTGATCGGGCTGAGGTTCCGCTGCCTGCGGCAAAAGCGGAGCGCTCACCGAAGGCGGACGTGGCGCCAAGCAAGGCGGCGCTGGAAAAAAAATGACGGCGGTTCAGGTTCATGGATAGTTGGGGATTCTTGAGTTTAACATAGGTTTTCTAAAGAGAACAGCCCGTGTCTTGAGCAAGATGCCGCTCCTTTTGGCCAAGATCCAAGGGTTCCCTCTCAATTGGCTCTACAGAAGCAGTTCACGCACGACCCTTCCGTGGATGTCGGTGAGGCGCGGGGGCTGGGTGGGCTGTGTGCCTTGACGGAATTGTCCCAGCCACACCTCATGGCAGTTTTCTTTTATTCCAATTCCCCAAGGTCGGGCGCACGGTATTGTCGTGGGGGGCGCAAAAAAGAGCAGTCCTCTTCAGTGAGAATGGTTGCCCGCGTCCACCCCTTGATCAGATTTATCTTCCTCCATGAGTCCCAACTTACGCCGCCTCAACATTCTCCCGCTGGCCGCCCTTTTGAGCAGCAGCATTCTCCCGCTTCAAGCTGCGGAGCCTGTGAGCAAGCCCAAGGTGGATGAAATTCCGGCCAGCTCCCAGAGGGCTTCTGTGGTCCAATTGAACGCTGCTGGCGCGCTCAAAATGAAGGCTGAAAAACCCGCCGCCCAGCTGCCTGAGGGGTATGAGCTTAGCGTGGTGGCAGGAGCTCCACTGGTCACCCATCCCATCATGGGCTGCTTGGATGATAAGGGCCGCTTGTTTGTCGGAGATGCCGTCGGGGTAAACTGGAATAAGGCGCAACTGGACGCCAATCCGCCCAACCGTGTGCTCCTGCTCGAAGACACCAATCACGACGGTATTTTTGATAAAAGCACGGTTTTTGCCGACAACATGACTTTCCCCCAGGGTGCCTGCTGGCTTAACGGCTCCCTCTACGTCTGCTCCCCGCCCGGGCTCTGGAAACTCACTGACACCGATGGCGATGGCGTGGCTGACAAACGTGAGATGCTCGTAAGCGGCTTTGATTACACGGGAAACGCAGCCGATGTCCACGGCCCCTTCCTTCATCCCAACGGGCGTCTGTATTGGTGCCACGGACGCAAGGGACACAAGGTTGTTGGTAAGGAAGGTCACGTGGTCCATGAGGGGCTTGCTAGTGGTATCTGGAGCTGCATGCCCGATGGCAGCGATGTGCAGTGGCACTCGCTTGGGTGCGGGGACAACCCGGTGAAGGTGGATTTCACCGCCACGGGCGACATTCTCGGCGTCCAAAACATCTATTACACCAACCCGCGCGGGGATACCTTAGTGCACTGGCTTTACGGGGGAGTTTACGAGCGTGGGGATATGCTCAAGGCCATCGAGGGGGCGCCTCGAACCTTGGAAACGATGCCTGTTGTCCACAATTTCGGGCACGTCGCAGTCAGTGGTTCCTGCTTTTGGCGCAACTTCTGGGCTGGCGGGGCAGGGGGCGCCATGCAGTTCATGGTCACCCATTTCAATACCCAAAGGCTGGTGCGTATGGAGGTCTCCCCAAAGGGCTCTTCCTATCAGGCAACCGAAAACGAGTTCCTCAAACTGGAAGATCCGGACATTCACCTCACCGACGTGATGGAAAGTGGAGATGGTTCGCTGCTGGTTTTAAACACGGGGGGCTGGTTTCGCAGCGGGTGTCCCTCCAGCCTCATGGCCAAGCCGGACATCACCGGCGCGGTCTATCGCATCAGGCGCATTGGCTCCAAAGCTCCGATTGCCGGGGTGACGCCGATGAAACTTACCCAAGCGGAGGACCCTCTTGCCGGGTTGGCTAGTCCAGATTTTCACGTGCGCCGGCGCGCGTGTGAAGCCATTGCTCGCGCCAAGGTATCGAGTGAAAAACTGCGCCCCGCGCTGCTGGCGCTGCTGGCCCAACCACTGGACGCCGCCCTAGAACACGCCGCGATGTTTGCTGCCGTCTCCTCCGGTATGATTGGGCCGGAGGAGACTGCGGCGGCTACATCGCCGGTACTCCTGCGACGGTTGCTCGCCATCAGCGAACAGCGCAGGGAGGAACCTGTGACTTTGGCTGCCAACGCTTCCCTCGCCGCCAAACATCTCGACTCCATGGACGCAGACCTCGCCCGGGTGGCCTTGGGTGTGGTGACGCGTAATCCCCAAGCCGCAGAGTCGTTTTCACCAGCGCTTGCCGGATGGTTGGAAGGAGAAATGCTTTCCGCCCAGCGCCTGCGCGCACTGGAGGGTTTTGCCACCAAGTTGCTCGCAAAGCCCGAAGCGCAAGGACTCGTGACCCAAATGCTGGGACACAGATCCAAAGAGGTGCGCAAATGCGCTCTTGGGATTCTGGCGGGCCAGACGCTCGGGATGAGTAATGCGGCTTGGTTTGAGCCCTTGGAAAAGGCTTTTGCGGATGCTTCAACCAGCCGCGCCCTAGTGGTTGATGCGATCAAAAAGATCAAAAACAACCGCTTTGACGATAAGCTGCAGGCCCTCGCCAATGATTCCACGCAGCCGCTTTCCCTCCGGTTGCGCGCGCTTTCCGCCGTTAAAAGCCTGACCCTTGTTCCCGAGACTTTTGCGATGCTCAACGCGGCACTCGCCGACCCGGGAGCGGGCGCCGCCGCGCACATCCAAGCCGCCACGCTTCTCAAAAACGCACCCTTAAAAAAGGAGGAATTCGCCGCGCTCAGCCCCGTCTTCGCGCTGGTGGGACCGGTGGAATTAAAGGAGTTGCTCCCTCTTTTTGGAAAGTCCAAGGACACTGCACTGGCGCGCGCCTTTGCCGTGGCTCTCGCCCAAAACCCGGCAATCGCAAGCCAGCAGGAAAGCGTCTACCGCTCGGCACTAAGCGCCTATCCGGCGGATATTTTCGAAGCAGTGCTGTTACCGGCGCTGCGTGTAGCCACCGAGGCGAGCGAGGCCAAAAAGCGGCAACTCGGCCCTTTGGCGGAGAAAGTGGCCGCAAGGGGCGACATTTCAGCGGGGCGTCTCCTGTTTGAGGGGGGACGCGGCACGTGTATCGCCTGTCACCAAATCGGGGGTAAGGGCAGGGCCATCGGGCCAGACCTCTCCAAAATCGGTGCGATCCGAACGGAGCGCGATCTGCTGGAGAGTATCATTTTCCCAAGCAACACACTTGCGCGTGATTACGAAACGCACGTACTTGAAACCACGGACGGCCAGTTCATTACGGGAGTAATCCGGAGCCACACGGCCGAGGGCCTGCTGGTGACAGACTTTGCCGGGCAGGAAAAAAACATCCCTCACCCGCAAATTATTTCTGACACCACGCTCCCCACCAGCTTGATGCCCATGGGGTTAGATTCCACACTAAGTGAAGCCGAACTACTTAATCTGGTAGCGTGGTTGCGTTCGTTAAAGTGAGGGAGTCCTGCGTTTGGCCTCACTCTGAAAAAGTGGACAGCCCGCTGTTTTGGTTAGTTTCGTCGGGGGTTGATGTTTTGGAAGTAGGCAATAAGGAGATGCAATCAAGGCACCCGACCGAGGTGGATTTCCCTGAATGCAAGGCGCTCCAGAAAAGCGAATTACATTGAATCCATTAATATCGCACGGTAATCCTCACGCGTCGCAATGCGCGGGTTGGTTTTATGGCAATGGTCTGCCATGGCGCCGTCGATCACCCGCTCAAAGTTGTCCTCGCTGACACCTAGGGCAGCAAGGCCGCTGGGTAGCCTCAGTCGAGCGTTCATGCCGCGGATAGCGTCGCTGATTTCCGTGCCTTTTGCGTCGCAATCCCCGATGCCCATGGCGGTGGCCATGCGTTGCAGCCGGTTTTCGTTTTGAATGGAGGGGGTGGAGGCGTTAAAGCGCACAACAGCGCTCATGAGCAAGGCATTGAGCGTGCCGTGGTGCAGGCGCGGATTGATGCCACCCAGACTGTGGCTCAGGCTATGGACGCAGCCCAGGCCTTTTTGAAAGGACAGGGCGCCTTGCATGCTGGCGCTCATCATGTTCCAGCGCGCGTCACGGTCGCTGCCCATTTCGGTAGCCCGCGCAATATGGCCCCAGCCGCGCGCCAGACCATCGAGGCCAATGCCGTCAGCCGGGGGGTTAACAGCTTGGGACATGTAGGTTTCCATGCAATGACTGATTGCGTCCATACCGGTGGCCGCCGTCAGGAAGGGCGGCAGGCCCAGCGTTAAACCAGGGTCGCAAATAGCGGTATTGGGCACCAGAAACCAACTGTGAAAACCGACTTTGCGGCCGTCGTCTAAGATCAAGATAGCTCCGCGCGCCACCTCGCTGCCAGTACCGGCCGTGGTGGGCACGGCAATCATGGGCAGGACGCGCTCGGTGATTTTGGGGCTACCGCCTTCGATGGTGGCGTAGGTCTTAAGCGGGCCTGGATGGGTCGCGGCAATGCACACCCCTTTGGCTAGGTCTAGGCTGGAGCCGCCGCCCACGCCGATGAGACCGTCACATTTGTGTGCACGCAAGACGCTGAGGGCCGCGCGCACGGCTGCTTCAGTGGGGTTGGAGGGCGTCTGGTCAAACACCGCATGCGGTATATCGCCCAGTGCCGCCAACGCTTCGTCCAGCACCCCGGCGGCGCGCACTCCGGCGTCAGTGACGATCAGCGGCTTGAGAATTCCCGCGCGCTGACATTCGGCGCGTAAGAGTGATATTGTGCCAAAATCCAAATGGATCTGGGTGAGGTAGTTGATAAGTGCCATTGTGCGTTCCGCTCAGGGGAAGTTTTGCGCCCCTATTTTACCCAGTAAAGCACTGAAGTGCTTTTGGCTACACTGAGGGGAAATGGCGGGGGGGTGTAAAAGACCTCAGCACCTGGGACAGCGGAGAGAAGGACCAGTTTTCTTAAAGATTTGGTATGAAATCTCTTTCCAGCTAGTGCGGCAGGCTTTAGCCGGAGCGTAAAGCTGGTTACTAAAATAGTTTTTGGAATGCAGTGAAAGCTCCGCCCTCGCTGTGTAAAGTTTTGGAATGCTCACCAGAAAGCAATTCACAAGGAACATCTTGGCTTGCTCGTTCGTGTTTTTTAGCCTGCCTTATTTCACCGCCGCCCCAGGCCTCGCAAAAGACATACACGGTCAAGCCGACCAGGCCATCGCTGTCTATGGAGAGGCCGCTATACTTCCGAACCCGCCGCCGGGTTGGATCTTTCAATGGAATGCCCGAGGCAACCTCGGTGACCCCGCGGGCTACGCCCCACTGGAGTATGATGAGAAGGCGCGTGCGTATGGTGTGCGAGATGCGTCTGGTGGGTTGCGAACCGATGCACCAGGGCATACCATTTCGCGGGGCATTGGCTATCTCGATGTCTCGGCGATGCGGGACAAGGATGGCATCGCGCGGTGTTACATTGCGTCCTACAAACTCAGCGCCGACTCAGTGGGCGAGGTCTGGATCAACCACGGCAACCTGCGTTCACCCCTAAGCTACGGCACTAATTTGCATGTCTATGTGAATGAGCAGCTCAAGGAGCAATCCCTCATTAAGAAAGATCGATTCGCCCAAGTCTTCCAATTCAACCTCGGACGCTTAAAAAAGGATGACGTCATCCATGTCGCCATAGGTCCCGAAGCCAAAGCGGCCAAAGGCGCAGGCCGGCTTTTCTATGTAATCGAGGACTGCCCCACGGGCCAGAAAGTTGCGCCACCGGTGAATATCATCTCCCCGGCGCTGAATGCTTCCACGCCGCAATTCGGAGCAAATGGGAAAATTGGTGCTGCCTATGCCGACAAGCACAAGGCGCAGTGCGATGCCCTCGCGGCGAGTCGCCCGGAGTTGGTCTTCATCGGCGACTCGATCACCGCTCGCTGGCCTCAAGAAGTGTTGGAGGCGAGGTTTGGAAAATATCGTCCGATCAATCTCGGCATCGGCGGCGACTGGATTCAAAACGTCCTTTGGCGGGTGCAAAACGGCTCTCTTGAGACGGCTGGGCCAAAGGTCGTTGTGCTGCTCATCGGGGCCAACAACATCACAGCAGGATTCACTCCCGAAGAGGTCAGCGCAGAGATCGGAACACTGCTCAAAGCAATCCAGAGCAAGAGTGCCAAAAGTAAAATTCTTCTGCTGGGGATCCTGCCACGAGGAGCCTCGATCCAAGACAAACCCAACGAGTCCATCCGCCAAACCAACATGCAACTCTCCACACTGGCCGATCAAAAGCAGATCTTCTATCTCGACGTGGGGGCTAAACTCATTGAACCCGATGGATCCATCGCAAAAGAGGTAATGCCCGATAAACTCCACGTCGCCGCTCCGGGCTTCACCCGGTGGATCGAAGCGATGGGGCCCACGCTTGAAGCGTTGCTAAATGAAGGGCCCTGATGAGAAACACCCCCATGAAAACAATCCTCACCCTCGCTTCCCTGCTGCTGGCGTATCTGCCCGCACTCCACGCAGCAGATTCCTTTCTCATCGAAAATGGCAAGGCTAGCGCAGAAATTGTCATCGCAGAAAAACCAGCGCGCATGACGAAGTTGGCGGCCCATGAACTGCAGACTTATTTGGAGAAAATCAGCGGCGCGAAGCTGGATATTCTCAGCACACCGACGGCTGGTAAGACGCACATCTTCCTTGGAAAATCCACGCATACGGAGGCGTTAAAACTCGAGACCAATGGGCTTGAGAATGGGGCCTTTCGCATAGCCTCGGGAGCGGACTGGTTGGCGTTGGTGGGGCCGGATGAGGACTTCGTTCCGATGGAGCCATGGGGGCGTATGCGCACCCCCACGGAGGTAGCTCGGGTGAATGCGGAGTTCGACAAAATCACGGGCGACACGTTTTGGAACAGCTATGGCGCGCTGTATATGCGCTACCACAAAGACCTTGATGTGTGGGATTACGACGACGCGGGGACGCTCAATGCAGTGTATGAGTTCCTCCGCAGTCTTGGCGTGCGCTGGTATGCACCGGGAGATTTGGGTGAAGTTGTGCCAAGGCAGCCGACGCTACCCGTTCGGAGTGTGAATAAAACGGTCAAGCCGGACTTCGGCATGAGGCGGTTCACCTTCTACACGGATCACACAGGCATCGGCGAGAAGGCGATCTGGGTGCTGCGACTGGGAGTGAACCAAGGGCATAAAATCGGCGGCATCGCCCAGAGTTGCCACGGCGCGAAGTTCGTCCTCATGCGCGAGGAGATGAAGCAGGCGCACCCGGAGATGTATCTGCTCACCGGCGGCAAGCGTGACACGAAGACGAAGGGCAGCGGCTATCCCGATCTCACTTCAGCGCTTTTTTTTGAAAAGCAGCTCAAATACTCGCGCACCATGTTTGATCACTTTCACGAGCCGATGATCAGTATCGACCTTGTGGATGGTTACGGAGGCATGACCTCGGATGATCCAAAGTGGATGGCGCAGCTCACTCCTGGGCGCGGTTGGTCGGGGACGATGTCGGATCAGGTATGGGGCCATATTAACAAAATGGCGCTCGAACTTTACAGGTCGCATCCCGATCGCCTCGTGAGCGGTCTGGCTTATAGCGCCTACAAAATGCCGCCGGAAAAAATCGCTAAACTTAGCCCAAACCTCGTACTCATCGAGACGCGTCAGCGCCAGAGTTTTTGGGATGAAGCGCAGCGCAACGAGCACCGCAGCCTGCGCGAGGCTTGGATGAAAAAGCTCACGTCCGGTAAATATCTGACTTGGGATTACAATATCAATGCGCGTCCCGAACAGGCCGGCAGGCCTGTTTTTTATACAAAGCAAATCGCCAGTGACCTGCGCGAACTCAAAGGCCGCACGCTCGGCGAGATGATCGAAATTTATGATCATCCTGCCGGCAGCGAGGGCAAGTTGAGCTACGACCCGCTTGCCTTGGAGCACCTGAATCTTTATGTCACCTCGCGCCTCTGGTGGGATGCCGATCAAAATCTGGATGCCCTTCTTGCCGACTACTTCACCAGTTACTACGGCCCTGCAGCCAAGCCGATGAAGGCCTTCGCTGATTTCTCCGAGGCCAACTGGATGCACATGGGCCAAGACGGCGCGAAAATCGGAGAGGCCTTCACCTTGCTCGCTGCCGCTCAAGCCGCCGCCGATCCGGAATCGCTCCCCGGACGCCGAATTCAAAAAATCGCCGACATCATGCGGCCCATGCGCAACCTGCAGCAGCAACTCAGTCGCAAACACGATACCGACCTTTCCTATCGCGTGCTGGAGAGCAAGCAAACCGGCGGCTTAGCGATGAAAAACAAAGCCTTCGACGGTCAGGTGCTCAAAGACTACTGGACCGATATACGCAGCGTCCCGCTCGTCAAGCTCACTCCCCAGTCGCCGCAGCCGAAAGCCAGCACGACCTTCCAGGTCCAGCGCGAGGACAGCATCCTGCACATCGGCATCATCTGCCACGAACCCGACATGCCTGGCCTGAGAGTCGCCACCACCACGCCCGACGACACAAAGCTCCTCGAAGGCGACCACATCACACTGCTCATCGAGACGGCCTCGAACAGCTACTACGAGATCGCCGTCAACCCCGCCGGTACCGTTCTGGAAATCGACCACAGCAAAGACGGCAAAGGAGTAAATTGGACATCAGGCGCGCAGTTCGCCGTGCATCGCGGCGAGAAGCAATGGAGCATCGAGATACGCCTTCCCATCACCGGAGAAGGCTCGCGCATGATCGACCCGCTCAAAGGCATCGACGGAGCCCAGCCCAAAGATTTGTTCCCTTGGTACTTTAATCTTTGCCGTCAACGCGTGCGCGGCACGGCCATCGAACGCACCGCCTATTCCGCTACGGGCAAGGAGGACTTTTACCTCCCGGAGAAGTTCGCCAAGCTGTGGGGGAAGGGGAAGTGAGCGGGAAAACCGCCCGTGCGCGATGTTCATCTCACGCCCGATCGCACGGCGCTTGTGCTTCCCGTTAAAAGCGATGGCAGTGTCAACCTCATCGCAACGGATAACAGTACATTGCTGCGATTTACTCAAAGAACCCATGAACCGGTGCCAGGGGAGCCTCCTGCCGGTGCAGACGGAAGCAGTGCTTCCGTTGCGTTAGGGCAGAAATACGAGGTGGAGGGCGCAATCCGAGGCCGACTTCAGGGAAGCAGCAATTCCAAAATGGCGGCCGCCTTCTGGTAGACGCGGTGACGCAGTCCGGGGGTGAGCTCCTCGCAAAGCAATGCCGTCGTCTCCAGATTGCCGCCCGGGAAATGAGTCTCCGAAGTGCCCGCTGGCGTTTTGATCGCGGCGAGGAACAGACTGGAGCCACGAGTGCGCTCAAGAGTAAGGCTGGAGTCCGGTGAGCGCACCGTCACCCCGCTGACAGAATCGTTGGGGCTGTGGAGCAAAGTCACGATGACCGTGGCGCCTTTGCTGTCGCGGAAAGAAATTTCGCCTTCGCTGGTGTGCTCGAGCATCCAACCCAACTGGGCAGCGAACCAGCACACCAGCAAGAGGGCGGTGATGCGGGAGTCTGGGGAATGGCGGACTTCGAGTCGGTTAAGCCGCGGGATTTCTGCCAGTAACTGTGGCATATCGAAGCACTGGGCAACGGCTTGCCGCAGCGCCATGGTGCGGGTCCAGTTGATGTCAGCCACCGTCATTTGCGGATTGCTTTTGGCCTTAATGAGGTCGAGACGGTGCAGTTCCTCGGAAGGGTCAACCCAGCTCAGGCTGTCAAAAATGAGGCGATCCACGCGGGCCCAGATTGGAGAAGTGGGGAGTTTGGGGAAGGGGGCCTGCCACCACACATTGAGGGGCAGGTCGTAATCCAAATTCGACATAAGCGCATTGGCAACGCCATCTTCAGAAAGACCTTCCCCCAGAATTGTAATTTGCTCACTGCAAATCTCCTTGGCTCCCGCCTTAGTCAGGTGGCAATGAGCTTGGATCCATGCCGAAACCTTGGAGGGCCCAGCAGAGGGACAATCGCCTAAGAGGATCGCCCGGCAAGCGTGGGAGCGTACAAAGCGGGAGATGAGCTCGGTGTTGGCCTTCAGTGAATCAGAGCCCTGGCAGTAGAGCACAAAATTCAGGCGGCTGGCCCGCGTGCGTTCGCTATCAGAGTCCCACAGCGCCTTGAGCTGGCTGGAGATATGATCGAAGGCTACGGGCAATCCGAAGGGAGTTTCGTCAAGTGGCATGGTGTGTCCCGGTTGCAAATTAGAGCCGACGCCAGACCCGACCGTCGGAGGCGAGGAGATCGTCGGCTTCCTTGGGGCCCCATGAACCGGCGGGATAACTCGCCATGGGTGGCGGATTGGGCTGGTTGTGCCACGCCTGTTCGATGCAATCGATGAAGGTCCACGCCGCATCCACCTCGTCGCGCCTGGCGAAAAGGGTGGCGTCGCCGGACATAGCGTCCAGCAGCAGGCGCTCGTAGGCTTCGGGGCTGGGTTTGCCAAAACTTGTCTTATAATGAAAATCCATCTTCACCGGCTCGATGGCCAACTGCGCACCGGGCCTCTTGGATTGGATGAGCAGTGAGAGGCCTTCGTCGGGCTGGATACGGAAAACTAGAACATTTGGGCCCAGTCCAGCATGCTGAGCGTTGAATAGCACTCCGGGTGTTTCCTTGAAGTAAATTGCAATCTCCGTCCCGTGCTTGGGCATCCGCTTGCCGACGCGCACATAAATAGGAACGCCATCCCAGCGCCAGTTGTCGATGTACGTGCGGTAGGCCACGTAGGTCTCCGTCTCGGATTGCGGACTGACTCGTTCCTCGGACTTGTAGCCGAGCACGTCGGTGCCATCAACCACACCCGCAGCGTACTGCGCACGCACTACATTGCAGGCAACCTGTTCTGGCGTCATCTTGCGAAGCGCACGCACCACCTTTAATTTCTCGTCGCGGACGCTGTCAGCGCTCAGATCGGCGGGCGGTTCCATGGTCAGCAGGCAGAGAATCTGGGTGAGATGGTTTTGCACCATGTCGCGCAGCGCCCCGGAAGACTCGTAATAAGGCCCGCGGGCTTCGACGCCCATGGGTTCGGCCGCCGTAATCTGGATATGATCGATGTAGCGATGGTTCCAGAGGGGTTCAAAAATGGAGTTTGCAAACCTCAGCACCATAATGTTTTGGGCCGTTTCCTTGCCCAAATAATGGTCGATACGGTAGGTGTCCTTTTCAGCAAAGACTTTGCTGACCTTCTCGTTGAGGTCATGCGCGGTATGGCGGTCCCTACCGAAAGGCTTTTCCACGATCACACGAGCCCAGGCTCCATCGCTGGTTTTGTTCAACCCAGCGTCGCCAAGCTGGGTTAGAATCCCCTCAAACTCAGAAGGTCCCACGCTTAAATAGAACAACCGGTTGCCGGCGGTTCCACTTTCCTTATCGAGGGCGTCGAGGCGGGCGGCAAGCGTTCGGTAGCCTTCTGCATTACTGAACTCGCTGGCATGGTAATGCACCCGGCTTGAAAAATCCTTCCAGATCTCCTCCGAGCGTCCGGAGCGCGAAAATTTCGAGAGTGCATCCCCCAGTTCGTGCTGGAAGGACTCGTCTGATTTCGGCCGCCGCGCAAACCCGGTGACATGGGTGGTGGCGGGAAGATCCCCATCAGCCTCTATGTTGTAGAGAGCGGGGATAAGCTTGCGATAAGTCAGATCCCCGGAAGCTCCGAAGATGACGATATTACAGGGCCTGGGTAATGGACGGCTGGAAAGGCCTTCCTTGAGTGGGTTGGGTGGTTGTGAAGGAGTGGAGTTCACGTGGGATGGAGACTTATAAGGCGCAGCCTGATTCGGCAACGGCAAACGGATGAAGGTGAGTAGGAGTTTTTGCCTAGGGGGGTGTGTTTCTTGCGGTAAACGGCACTAGAAGAACCGTTTTACCGCCGGGAGACTAAAATTTCAGTGGGGAAGGGGAAACCGCCGAGTGAAGTCACGCACGGTGCCTTTAATCGCAGCCAACGCACTGGGATCCTGAATGTTGGAAAGTCCGCTGTGAATAAGGTCGGCAATTTCCATCATCTCTTCTTCCTTCATTCCTCGGGTGGTCACAGCGGGAGTTCCGATGCGGATACCTCCACCGAGGGTGATTTTCTCAGTGTCGAAAGGAATACCGTTTTTGTTTACCGTAATCCCCGCATGATCGAGGGCTTCCTGCGCCTGCTTGCCATTGATTCCGTGGGGACGCAAATCCACGAGCATGACGTGGTTGTCTGTGCCGCCAGAGACGATGCGGTAGCCGTGGTGGGCGAGGCGTGCGGCGAGGGCTTTTGCGTTGCTAACAATTTGGGCGGAATAGGTTTTGAACGAAGGATGGAGGGCCTCCTTGAAGCAAACGGCCTTGGCTGCAATAACGTGCTCAAGCGGACCGCCCTGGCAACCAGGAAACACTTGGGAGTCCACTCCCTTAGCGAACTGTGCCTTGCACAAAATCAGGCCACTACGAGGGCCACGCAGGCTTTTGTGCGTCGTGGTGGTCACGAAGTCCGCCAGCGGCACAGGAGAGGGATGCACGCCGCCTGCGACCAGACCCGCGATGTGGGCCATATCCACAAACAAATAGGCGCCCACGGAGTCGGCGATGGCACGGAGGCGTTCGAAATCAATGATACGCGGATAGGCGCTAGCCCCCGCGGTGATCATCTTGGGCTTGACCTCCAGTGCCGTTTTGGCGAGGGCGTCGTAATCGATGCGCTCGTCGGTGGGCGAAACCCCGTAATGGACGATGTCAAAGAGGCGGCCTGAAAAGTTGGCCTTATTGCCATGGGTGAGATGGCCCCCATGATTGAGGTCCATCGTCAGCATCCGGTCACCGGTTTTGAGCACTGAAAAATAGACGGCCATGTTCGCCTGCGAACCGGAGTGCGGTTGGACGTTGGCGTGTTCGGCGCCAAAGAGTTCCTTGGCGCGGTCAATGGCGAGTTGTTCGACGATATCGACGTTTTCGCAGCCCCCGTACCAGCGGCGACCGGGATAGCCTTCCGCGTACTTGTTGGTCAGGCAGGAGCCTTGCGCCTCCATCACTGCGCGTGAGGTAAAGTTTTCAGATGCAATTAGTTCGATGTTCTCAAATTGGCGCTTCTCCTCCAATTGAATGGCTGAGTAAATCTCGGGATCAGCTTCCGAAAGCGCCATTTTTGAGGCAGCGCCGGAGTGCTCGATTTTTTCAACGCGGCGTTCGTGGCGGCCTCCTTCAAAAGCGGTGGAGAGGAAGGCGTCGACGATGCGCGCGGCGGCGGCGGGTTCGACGTGGTTTGTCCCCATGCACAGGACGTTGGCGTCGTTGTGGCGGCGGGTAAGGCGGGCGTCGTCGGCATTGGACACCAAGGCTGCACGCACATGGGGGAAGCGATTGGCCGCAATGCTCATTCCTATCCCGCTGGTACACATTAGGATGCCGAAATCTGCCTCCCGGCCTGCAACGGCGTGGGCGACGGCTTGGGCGAAATCCGGGTAATCCACGCTGGCGCTGCCATGGGTGCCGAAGTCCGAAACGGCGTGGCCGCGGCGGGAAAGAAGTTCGTGGACGGCGGTTTTAAGTTCCAACGCGCCGTGGTCGGAGCCGATAGCGACACGCAGGGCGCGCTCTGTTTGAGAGGAAGTTGTAGCAGGCGAATGGGTTGTGGTATCACTCATGGGGTTGGAGTCAATAAAATGAAGGACGGAAGGTATGGCCCGGCGCAGGACGTCACGGGTGCTCAGGTAAGAGGCGAGGCCCTGGCCGATGGGATCGGGGACTTGCGAGGGGAGGGCGGGGTCGAATTCGCACACTAGATTGGCTTTGCGGGCGGCTTCGGGGAATTCGTCCTCCAAGGCTTCCTGATGCCCGGAAGTCATGCAGAAGATGTGCGTGGCCCAGTCCACTAGCGATTTTGTGAGTTGTTGGGCGCGATGCTGTTGCAGCGGGATATCGAGTTGTTTGCAGGCCTCGATGGCATGCTTGCTCGCCGGCTCTCCCGGGGTCGCGTGGACGCCGGCGGAGGCCGTTTCAAGGTCGTGGCGGTCTCTGGTTGCGTGCCGAAAAAGCGCCTCGGCCATAGGGCTGCGACAACTATTTCCCGTGCACACAAAGAGAACGCGTTTTGCCTGGTAGTGGCTCATAGGAAAAGGCGGGAAGTTAGGGGGCTTCGCTCAAAAATGCAATCGCCCAGCAGTAAACAATGCGTTGCGTTGTGGGATTGCGTGTGGGCAAGGGGACGGGCATGTTTGGGACTTCGTTTTGAAGCCGTCATGAGAATTAAACTATCGCGAGTTTCCGTTGGACTGCTGGCACTTGGCTTGGCCAGTTGCGTCTCCCCAAAATTTGAGCGGGCGTGGAAGAATTCCCCCCAACAGCGCTGGGTTGGCCAGTGGCACAGTGAAAAGCATCATGCAGGCGGAGGTCTGCGCGCGGTGCTATCTCCACCTGAGGGCGGCAAAATGGACGCCTTTTTCGAGGCACGCTGGCACGGGTTCACCACCGCCTATCCGGTGACGCTGGACGCCAAGAAACAAGGGACTGGCTTCCTGGTTGCGGGGCAAAAAGAACTTAAATCATGCGTAGGTGGAGGCCTTTACACCTACAAAGGCAGCCTGCTTCCAAGTAAGTTTGAGGCCCAATACACCTCGCGATACGATTTTGGGACATTCCAACTCACCCCAGCGCCCTAAAGCCGATCTCTAAACAAAAACTGCTATGGAGCAACGCTTTCCGCTGGAACAAGAACCGGGGCGATGATCGACTTCCAGCTTTCGTAACCCGCCGGACTCATATGCACGTCGTTGGGAATGAAGCATTCCGCACGCGGCTTTCCGTCCTTGCCAAGCAGCGCACTGGTGGTGTCCAAAAAGCGCATCCAAGAATTTTGAGCGCATTCACCCTCCAGCAAGTGGTTTAGTTCCACAATGGCATCCCACTTTTCAAAGCGCTTGCCCGGACTGGGTACTACGCCCAAAACGTAGAGGCGAGTTTGGGGAAGTGCCTCGTGTAGTTGTTTGTACAATGCTTGAAAGGATTTCAAAATCTCCGCGGGCTGGACGCCTGCCGCCAGATCGTTGCTTCCTTCGTAAAGCAGCACCGCACGCGGCTTGAACGGGAGCACCAGTCTTGGAATGAACAACTCCGCAGCGTGCCGCATTCGGCTGCCGCCAATTCCCATGTTGTAAGTCTGCACGGGGGCCAGATCCTCCTGAAGCGTGCTCCAATTTGCCATGTGAGAACTTCCTACACAGATCACAGATCCCTCTTGGGGAGGTGGTTGAGTGAGCTTTTTTTGGACAAGCGCCTCCCATTTTGCGGCGTCCGCGCCGAGGCGGGATTCGGCGCCGCGTACCGGAGTGAGGGCGAAGCTGGCAACGCAAAATGTCGCGAGCCAGCTGAGTTTAGGGAGGGCAGGGGGGCGCATGTTGTTTGTGTAGCTTATTTTCCGCCGCGACGCAAATGCGGCGGAGAGGGTGCGCGCTAGGATTGCGTTCTGCACTTTTAAACTAAAGAGAGGCCTCAAAGAGGGGCAATTTAGTGGAAATGCCGCTGCGCGATCAGTCGCAGCCCCTCCAAAGTAAGCGAGGGATGGACCGAGGAAATTTCCGGAAGTCCGGCGGCAATCAACTCTGCATAGCCTCCTGTGGCGACCACCTGCAGACCTTTCTCAGCGCCGGGAAGCGTGCGGCGAATTTCCGCCAGAATTTCCCGCACCAATCCGCGGTACCCATAAACCGCGCCGGCGAGCATGGCGTGCTCTGTGGATTTTCCGATGACATCGGGCGGTTCCAACAGCTTGATTTTGGGTAGCAACGCAGTGCGCTCGTGAAGGTAATTTGTCATCGCCTCCAATCCGGGGGCGATGACTCCGCCCACGTAGTTGCCTTCCTGAGAGAGAATGTCAAACGACACAGCGGTGCCAAAATCCACCACGACAGCAGGTGTTTGGAAAAACGCGCGGGCAGCAACCGCGTTAGCCAAACGATCAGCTCCTATGGTCTGGGGCGCGGGATAGTCGATACCGATGCCCAAGTCGATGGAGGAAGAAACCCGCAAAACCGGCAGGTGCGCAAAGGTTTGGGCGAGTAGATCGGCGCTTTGAGGCACCACGGAGCACAGAACAATGGAGCCATACTCCCAATCGCTCACCAAAGTGCGGACCTCATTGGCACTCAGACCGCGGGTTGGGAGACTGCTCACCGGCCCCAAGCGGTCTTGAGTGGATACAGCGAATTTAGTGAAAGAATTACTGTTATCTATCAGAAGATGCGGGGCCATTTGAAACCAGAGCGCTCAGGTGAACCCAGAGCGGATTTTCGCTCCGAGTTCCCACAGTTAAAAGCCATCAAAAAAACCAGAGGGCCCAGTCGCCCGAAAGCACGAATCTAAATTGCTGGGCTCAATAGTGTTACTATCTTTTGTCATGGACAAAGAGATGTTTCTTTTCAATGGCCTCAATGGTCTCAGGCGGCACCATGGTCTTCCATTTAGGATCGTGGGAGGCAATCGCATCAAGCACGTCCCGGGGATAAATCGAGAGCACCGAAATATCTTTGGGCGATAATCCCACAAAGGAACCGCGATCCCGAAGGTATCCAAAAAGCTGCTGAATCGGCCCGAGATTTGACAGGGTTTCGAGATAGTGGACCGCTCCAGTTTCTTTGTCTAACGTAGGGTAAACAAAGAGCTTAAGGTGGTTCTTAAGCAGCCTTCCAAAAGACTCCAGAATTCCTCCCTGCAGCGTCAGATAAAACTGCTCGTCAAAAAGATTCAACAGACGTGTTAATCCAAGGGCTATCCCAATGGGCTCGCTCGTCATCCGGGAAAGAAACGCACTCAGGCGATAATACTCGGAAAAGTCCGAAACCAATACGGGCAAGCCGCATGCAGCCAACACGTCGGCGCGATCTAGGAAGTCCTGGGGATCCATAACCTTCTGATCGGACATCAGGTTGCGCATCGTGATCTCCATGACCTCAATGACTTGCTTGCCCTGCACTTCGGGGAGCGCCCTGAACTTTTCAGAAGCGAGGTGCAGCATATCCATGTGCACCTTTGTAACCGGATGAAACGCACCGCGTTCCACAAGGATCGCCTTTTTATAAAAGACTTCCGAAGGCTGAAGAACCTCGCCCTTTGGCCCAAACATCGCGGCGCCCGAAAGTCCCAACTGGACCAATTTCAGGCTCATGAGTCGGTTGTCCACTTTGCCAAAGGCGGCGCCCGAAAACTCAATCATGTCAATTTCGATGCGTCCAACCGAGAGGTCGTCCAAAAGTGAACTCAGCAATGCCTCGGGGGTATGCGAAAGAAAACCCGCGCCATAGACCAAGTTGACGCCAACCATCCCAAGCGCCTCGGCCTGAGCGGCATTGTCGTTGTCCAGCATGCGCACGTGGATCAAAATCCGACTCGGCTCGGCCCGTGGTGCGTGCTGGAAGGTGATTCCCATCCAGCCGTGACACTCCGAACCACCACGAAAGGAACGCGCCGCTACCGTATCAGCAAAGGCGAAAAAGCAGGTGTGCTCGCCGCGCGTTGCGTCGAGTCGCTCCACATCCAATCGGTACTCGTGGGCAAGCATCGCTTCCAGACGCTTGCGAGAAACGTAACGTTCTGAAGTCCCGTAAATTGCATCAGAAACAGTCATGTCGTATGCCGACATGCTCTTTGCTACCGTTCCCGCAGCGCCGCCGACGCGGAAAAACCAGCGTACCACTTCCTGACCTGCGCCAATTTCGGCGAAGGTCCCGTAAAGGCGCGGATCAAGATTGATTTGGAGGGCTTTCTGACGGGTATCAAGAGCTGTTTCAGCCATGGTAACGAATGGATAAGGGTGGGTTGAGGTCTGGGGAAATTTGAAAAAATGAGACTGCCACTCGAGCTGTTTCTCTAGGGAACAGTCCAGTACGGCTGAAGCGGATTAGCTGAGGATGCCCAAAAGCGCCAGCGCGTAAAACAGGAAAGGGATCGGAAAGTGCTCGAAATGTAAAACAAGCCCGCAGGCCATAGGCTAGAGATCTCCCAGAAAGTAAGCAAAAACCAGGCAAAGCTGGGCTGCCTATGCGGCGGGTTTCCATCCACGACATTGTTGAGGGCTGAGTTGCTGGCCGTCTTTCATGGTCCAAAATTCCAGCAATGAACACGGGGCTTCACAATGAGGTCGGTGTATCGGGGTGCGGGTAATTGGACTGGTCTAATCCGGCTGAGGTGCGGTGGACATGTGCGGTTCGGGCGCCGCTGGTCGGGCGCCGCTGGTCGGGCGCCGCTGGTCGGGCGCCG
>CALQFT020000044.1 GCA_943329925.2 Opitutus sp. GAS368 | reverse complement strand
GCTAACCCGGCGTTTAGCGCGGTGTTCGGGCTTCAAAAAAGCCCCGTGGAGCAATCGGTGTTGGAAGTGCTCCGGGAGCCCGACGTGCATCGTCTTTTGCAGGAGGTGTTGCGCTCTGGGGACGCTATGGAGAGGCAGTTGGAAATGATGCCGGGAAAACGCAGTCGCTTTATAACGGTGCGCGCCGTGCCCATGAGCGACGTGCGGGGGCGCCCCGGGGTGCTGGCCGTTTTCCGGGATGTGACGCGGCTCATGGAACTGGAGCAGGTGCGTAGAGAGTTCGTTGCCAATGTGTCGCATGAATTGCGCACCCCGCTCGCTATTTTCCAAGGCTACGTCGAAAATCTCATTGATATTCCCGACCTTCCCGAAACCGAGCGCAATTTAGTTTACACCATTATTCTAAAGCATTCCAAGAGGCTCAATGCGCTGGTGGAGGACCTTTTAGCGATCGCGCGTCTGGAGGCCCGTAAGGAGAAGTTTCGTTGGGAGCGCCTGGAGCCCGGGGAGCTGATTCGCGACTTGGTGGATGACTGGAAAGTCAGAACGGTGGGAGCGGCGATGGCCGTTAGCGTGGAGGCACCCGAGGTGCTGCCTCTGGTGCGCATAGACCGGATGCGCATGGAACAGGTGCTGCACAATTTGTTGGAGAATGCGTTTAAGCATTCGCCGGCAGCGGGCGGGCGGGTTTTGGTGCGCGCCTTTTTGGAGGCCGATGCCTGGGTGCGTGTGAGTGTCGAAGACAACGGGAGCGGCATTGCGCAGCGCGACTTGCCGCACATTTTTGAGCGATTCTACCGTGCTGACAAGGCTAGGGGCGGCGCCTCCACTAGGGGCGCGGCGCACAGCACTGGGTTGGGGCTCTCCATTGTAAAGCACATCGTGGCGGGACACGGGGGAGAGGTCGGGGCGGAAAGCGCCCACGGCTCCGGGGCGAAAGTGTGGTTCCGGCTGCCTGTCTCCAAGGAGTCGGACGAAGCATTAAATCCCACCGCGGGCCAGCCTTGGCGCTGAGTTTCCCATTGAGCCGCGAGGCGTGGAGGTGCCCTCCGTTAATTTACTGGCTGCAGCCGATCACAAGGAGACTTGGGCGGCGGCTAAGTCAGTCCCGGCAATGGTGGATGGAGTGGTTTTGATTGTACGAAAATCCGTTCCAGCGATGGTGCCGGTGGAGGCCTTGGAAGTCTGAATTGAGCGGAAGTCGGTGCCGCCGATAGATCCTGAGGTGGTTTGTATGGAACGTAGGTCGGTTCCCGCTACTGCGCCTGGATTGATCTGGATAGAGCGGAGGTCGGTGCCGGCAACTGCGCTGGGGGTCACTTTTATGTCCCGCAAGTCGGTTCCTCCCACTGTCCCCACTGGCGAACCAAAGGTTTGTCTCATGTTTGCAAGTGCCGCCTGAGCCGCGTTCATATTCCCTGAGCGCACCTCATTGCGCAGTGCATTGAATGCTTCCCGGAAAGTGCTGGACTGGTTGATCGCCTCAATTCCAGCTCCAGAGGAGAAGGCCGTTGCTTTGAGGAGTTCGGCTAAGGCCCTTCTGGAACTTCCTGTGTCGCCAGAATCAATCGCGCCGGCGAGGTTGGAGAAGTAGTTCGCAAACTGAGTGGCCGCCGACATCTGCAAGATGGCCGAAGCGTCTGAGCTGGGTGCGATTCTAGATATACTCATAAAGGAGAGACGGTGGGTGTTGAAAACGGGGAGGGGAGGGATCTAAGCGAGGGACTAATTGAGAACGTGCAATAATCTCTGCTTTAATTAATATCAAGAATAATTTGTTAAAGCATTAGTTTGTAATGTTTTTTCAGACCTGCTGAACTCCCTAAAATGTTGGTTCGGTTTGGGATGTGATGTGGATTTCAAGGAGGCTTTCATAAACTTCAAGTTTAAAAAATCACTTAAAAATCACTTGGCGGCTGAATCTTTACCCTTTCCAAGGCAGAAGAGCGTCGTATCTGTACGCAGAAAGAGCTGCCCGTTTGCCGCAACAATCATCGAGCGGACTTGTTTGTCATCGGGAGTTCCAAACGCCGCTTGATGCATAAGCGACCCGTCTCCAGCGTGTACCACCACCACGTCCCCGTTGAAGTTCACAAGGAAAACTTTGTTATCAGCCACCAGCGGGGAGGCCTCGTATTTTATCCGTCCCGGGGTTTCGAATGTCCACTTTAGCGTGCCATCGGGGGCGACTCGCGAGAGGCTCTTTGCCACATCCGAGAGCACGAAAAAGTCTCCGTCGGCAAATGCAGGGGTGGGCACGTCTGAAGTCAGCGCGCGATCTGTGCTGCTCCAAGCCAGCGCCTTCTCATCCAAAATCCCTGCACCAGGTCTGATGGCGAAAATTGGGGACTTTTTCGGGGCGCAGGCAAGGACGACTCCCGCGCCAGCCACCGGCGAGGGAACCAGACGCCAGTGGCCAATGCGGGTGGGATTCCAGGTTCCCCAGCGCCAGAGTTCGTTCCCGGAGGCGGGGTCGTGGGCGGAGAGCATGTCGCCGCCGGCGAGAAGGATCTGCCATTTTCCGGCTACCTCGTAGGGCATCGGCGTGGTGAAGGCTTCCCGGGATTCGGCCTGTGCCTCGGTGGGGCGCACGTGCCGCCACTGGGTTTTGCCGTTGGATGGATCTATGCACAAAAGGAAGGACTCGCCGCCCTCCTTGCCCCGGTTGTGGACGGGTTGATCGCGCTGGAGCACAGGGAGATAGAGTCGTCCTTGAAAAAGTAGCGGGCTGGCGGAGAAGGTCCATTGGAAGGCGAACTCGCCGTAATCCTGTTCGATGTTTCTACGCCAGAGCGCCTTTCCCTCCAAATCGAAGGCGGCAAGGTCGCCGTTGCCGTATAAGAAAATCACCAGCTTGCCGTCGGTGACTGGCGAGGGGGAAGAATAGTTGCTGCGATCATCCCGGCGAATGCCGTCTGAAATTTTTGTCTCCCAAAGGATTTTGCCGCTGGCGCGGTTAAGGCACTGGGCGTGGGTGGATTGGTTGTCCTTGTCCACGGAGGAGAGAAAAATTTTGTCGCCGAAGATGATAGGGGTGGAGGCACTGGGCCCGGACATGGGTGCGGACCAAAGCACGCCGGTTTCCTTGGAAAACTGGCTGGGCAAGCCCTTTTCGGTGGTGGATCCGTTGAAAAAAGGGCCGCGCCACTGCGGCCAGTCCTGGGCGAGGAGTTGGGGGTGGGGGTGGAAGGAACCTAGGGCGAGGAGGCCAAGGATTACTGGGCGCAGGATATGGGGTGGGCGTTTCATAGGGGGAGGCGGTTGACGGATCTTCCAAGAATGCTAGCGTCTTTAATGAAAGGTCTTCAACCGGCCTTTACAACCCCGGACGCTTTTCATCCATGCTCAAACTTGATTTTTTTGCCGCTGTGGAACGGATTTTGGAGGCAGACTCCAGATTTGATCGCAACGCCTATCACTTTTTGAAGGAATCCCTTGAGTTGATCACCGGCGATGGCAAAAAGCATAAGCCCCGAGTGGTTGGGCATGTGACGGCGCACCAACTCTTGGATGGGGTACGGGAACACGCGCTTCGGCAGTTTGGTCCGATGGTGCCGACGGTGTTTAGTTACTGGGGCATCACAAAGTGTGAAGATTTTGGCGAGATGGTGTACCAACTCATTGAGTTGGGGACCTTTGGAAAGTCTGACAAAGATTCCATCGAAGACTTTAAGAATGCGTACACTTTTTTCGACGCTTTTGTGGTTCCATTCCGGCCGTCTGTCGCGCCTCAAAAGCCGATTCTGGTGCGCCCTCGCAAGAGGAAGCTGAAGTCTGGGCAGGAAACATAGAGTTCATAAAGAATTCAGCCCGAGAGTGATGCCGCGAATTAGGGATAAGTTTAATGGGTGATAAAAATGGATGATAAAAATGGGTGATAAGTTTAGAGCGTGAAGTTTTTGGCTTGAGGCGTTCACTTATCGGCAGTTGCCTCCACAACTAATTCTAGAGCAGGTTAACAAACTCGATGAGAATTCACCCCACCGTAATCAGTGCTCTTTGTTTAAGCGCAATGTTACCGCTGCCGCTTGAGGCGGGCGAGGCCCCCCTTGGAGTCAAGGGAATGGATGTGTTTAATCAGCAGCCCGTGAGGCAGTTGAATGGCACCTTGAATGTGGAGGAGGCGGTGGATCTGGCGGTGCGTCAAAATCCTGAAGTCCTCAAGGCTTTGCGCGAGTTGGAACGTTCCCATGGGCAGGTGGTGGAAGTGCGAGCACTTGCCCTGCCGCATCTCGCTCTGGCGGCCAACTACAACCAGACCGATTCCGGGATTGTTTCACAGGGAGCGGCTAACGCGTTTACGCAGAACAAGTCCTGGCGGATAGCTATGGAAGTCAAACAGGTGATTTATTCGGGTGGCTTGGTCAGTTCCTCCATCAAGGCTGCGAAGCTGACTCAGGATGCCGCTTATTATTCCTTGCGGGACGCGGTGGATCGGGTGGTGGGGCAGGTGCGCCAACAGTTTTCACAGGTCTTGGTGGCAGAGGCGCTTGTAAAAGTAGCCCAAGAGTCTGTCGAGCTTGCTTCCCAGCAGCTTAAAGATGCACAAAACCGCTTTGAGGCGGGCACTGTACCGCGCTTCAATGTGTTGCGCGCCGAGGTGGAGGCGGCAAATGTCAAACCCGGGCTGATTCGAGCCAAGAATGACTTCCTTATTGCCAAACTGCAGCTTGCCAAAATTTTGGCGCTGGAACCTTCTGATAGCGGAAAGCCCGGGTTTCAGTGCATTGGTGAATTGCGGATCAGCCCGCGTCTGTTTGATTTGGGGGAGGCATTGAGTCTGGCAGTTGCGCGCAGGTCCTCGCTCAAAGCACAGCGCCAGCAGATACTCATTGAGAAGGAAAAAGTGATCGGCGCGATCGCTGGGTACAAGCCACGCATCGATGCCACAGGCGGCTTTGAAATCATGCAAAAAAGCTCCTCCCAAGCGCTGGATGCCTCAGTGCAGGGCTACTTTTTGGGTATTACCGGTTCGTGGAAAATATTTGATTCCTTCGAGACTAGCGGGCAGGTGGCTCAGGCGAAGGCGCGCATGCAATCCGCCACGGCCGGGTACGACGATGCGCTGCGCACGGTTGAGTTGGAAGTGCAACGGGCGTACGCGGATTTGCAGCAGTACAAGGAAACGGTTGAAAGTCAGCAGAAGAACGTGGAACAGGCGGTGGAGGCGTTGCGTCTCGCTCAGGAGCGTCTTTCAGCCGGGGCCGGCACGCAGTTGGAGGTGCTGGATGCCCGCGTGGCTTTGACTCGCGCCCGGACTACGGAAGTGCAGGCACGCGCGGACTATGTGCGCTCTCTGGCTGAGTTCGATCGCGCCACCGCCACAGATACGGAGTATGCGGAGTCATTTAAAGATCCGCTGGAAGCGTTGGAGAAGCGAGTCCTGCGCAAGGCCGCGCAGCGCGCTGGGGAGGCGGAGCCAAAGAAAAAGCCGTGAGCCGGACTTGGGTGGATGCGGGAACCCGCTTGAATGCAGAACGTTCGCTTGCGTTAGATGCTCTCGGGGCGCCGCACGGCTTTGCGCTGCGACAGCCGGCTTTGGATGTCGAGGTGGAGCGGGGGGAGGCGTTGGCGCGGTTGGGGCCGGCGCACGGGGAGCTGCGGCGGGAACTCGGCTTTGGCGGGATGCTTTGGTGCATGGCGGAACAGGTGCATGGCGCTGGTGTGTCGGAGGCGACTTTCGAGGGAGGCGTTCATTATCCGGGCGTTGATGCCTTGGTGACCAGCGACTCGCGGGTGTGCCTCGGCATGTATGTCGCGGATTGCTGCGCGGTGTTTGTCGTCGACCCGGAGAATAAAGCGGTGGCACTCGCCCACGCGGGGGCCAAGGGGACCCGACTGGGAGTGGTGCCAGCGACCCTCGAACTGATGCGGCGAAGTTTCGCTTCCCGTCCAGAAGCGCTCACCGTGGTGCTTTCCGCCTGTATACGACCGCCTTTATACGAGGTGGATTTTGCTGCGGAAATCCGGGCGCAATGCAGGGAGTTGGGCGTCTCGCGAGTAGTGGATTCCGGGCAGTGTACCGGGTCGGATTTGAAGCGGTACTATTCGTATCGGATGGAGCGAGGCCGCACGGGCCGGATGCTGGCGCTTTTGGCGGTGCCGCGGTGAAGTTACTGGGAGCGTGGGAGCGGAGCGGTTTATGCGTTGCGCATTTTCAGCACGCATTGGAGTAGGTAGGGAAGCAGCTGTTTTTTGCGCGAAACCACGCCGGACAATTCCCAGATAAAATGCGCCTTTTCGGGATAGTCGATGGTGCGCAGGAACGACGTTTCGCCGCGAACCAGAAGCAGTGAGGTCTGTTCATTGATATCGGTGACGAGCAGTGAGGAGAATAAGAGGTTGCTTTTAACCCTCTGCTTTTCAAGCTCCTCCAGCAGCGCATCTCGCTTTTCGGGGAAGTGTGCAAAGGAGAGTTCCTCGATTTGGGCGACGCTGAAGCGATGGCCATTTTCGCTATACACCTTGGAGTCCGCGCCGATGGCTTGAGCGGGGGACATGGTTAGCAAAGGAGAGCCTACAGCAAAGATTTCCGCTGCGAGTTCATTGGGGTCTACATTAGCCAGCGTGGAGAGATGCTCGAGGAGGCGTCGGTCGGTGGCTGTGGTGGTGGGGGAAGTTAAGTTGAGGGTGTCAGCGATGAGACCTGCCATCAGCAATCCGGCGATGGGGCGCGGGAGGGGTATGCCGGCGTTTTGGAAGCAGAGCGCCACTATGCTGCTGGTGGATCCTACAGGGTTGTTCCAGAACAAGATGGGCGTGTGACTGGAAAAGCCGCCGAGCTTGTGGTGGTCGATGATTTCCACAATCGGCACTTCCTCCGCGCCGCGAACGGCCTGCGTGAGTTCGTTGTGATCCACCAGAATAAGCTGGCGTGGAATGGGTTTGATGAAGTCCGATTTGGAAAGGATCCCTACCAGAAGACCATCATCATCTAGGACGGGGAAGATGAATTGTCCGCTTTCGGCGGCAGATTGACGCGCCTCTTCCAATGGCGTATCCCGATGAAAGGAAGCGTATTCTGTTTGGATCATGCGGCCCACACGCACCGCTCCGCGGGAGAGCAGCACGGTGGAGGCTGTGTCGTGGGGCGAGGAGATAATGGTCACTCCGGCGATTCGGGCGGCGGTGACGATGGCCTCCGGGACGAGGAGGCCGCCGGTGACGACGATGGCCTGCACCTGTTCCTCGATTGCAAGCTCCTGTACATGAGGGCGATCACCCACAAATAGAATCACGCTTTTGTCGGTGTAACGCTGTAGTCGCGCCACGAAAGAGTCCTGCGCCATCGCGCAAACCATGAGCAGGTGCTCCTTGGGGTCGGTATCCAAAGTGCCCGCAATGAGCGTTCCGCCGAAAGTGTTGACGATGTCCGAAAGAGAAGCGGTGACCATGCGCGCCGAGTTTGCATCATCCCGCGATGGGAAAAGTAAGTGGGTGATTTTGAAAGAACTAAGCAGTCCAAGGCAGCAGCCTTTGTCATCCACAACAGGAAGCCCGCGCAGGTTTTTTTGGTCGATGAGTTGGATGGCGTCGTACACGGGGGAGGACGCGCTCACGCACACCACTTTGGGTTGCATGACGTCATGAACCCGCGGCGTGAGGTCTGTCAGCAACAAGGGGGCGGGGAATCCAAACTTTTTAAGCACAAAATCGATGCGCTCGTTGGTGGCTCCGCAACGCGCAGCCACGACATCCGGCTGTCCGGAGAGTTTTTTGAATTCCGCGTAACCAATTGCTGCGCAGATGGAATCCATGTCTGGATTCCGGTGACCGATAACGATGGTTTGCATGAAGAGTCAGGAGTGTACAGGAAGGGCGAGATGCGAAAGAAGCTGTAAAAGCCGACCTAGTAGGAAGTGCGGTCTAATTTGCCGGTGGATTTCTCCTTTTTACGCAGTTGCCGGGCATGCCTCCGGCATGAGTGGAGGCTACGGGCCCGTGAACTCGCTCACGAGGAGGGGTTGGTGATTTGCGGGAGTTCATGGAGGCGGCATGTTTGAGAGTGACTCGGCGCATCCGAGTTCCGGATTCAACGGGTAAGGCATCCTAATCTTTAGACCTCACTGCCTATTAGTTGCGGCGGTGGCTTCGCGTGTGCCGTGGACGCCACTGAATCGGAAGCGGGATTGGGCGTGGATAGCCCCTAGGCTTAAGCTCAGGGTTTTTGCTGAGAAGCTTGGAGAGGCCTTGTGTTTGATGCACGACTCCAAAAAACGGCGGCCAAGATGGGTGGCTGGCGGAATTTAAGTTTTGGAAGTCATTGAAATCAAGCGTTTTGACTGGATGTGATGTCCGGGCGCTCGACGCTCTCAACGCCATGAGGCTGGGGTGTTGGCTCCGAGTAAGTTTGGAGAAATATCAGATTCCGCAGCTCGAAAGAGGCGAAGGTGTGGACATGCAAGGCGCTTTGTGGCAAAGCCTCACGGCTTGAGATTGTATAGTGCGCCCGGACCATCCGCCCATTGATTGCACCCCCAGCAAATGAATGGAGTTCCGATTCGAGACACTTTTTATTAACTAAATTCACATGCCAAAATCAGCCAAATCAGCCAAATCAGCAAAGCCAGCCGCCAAGAGCGGTGCCTCCCATAAAACATCGGCCAAATCAGCCGCAATCAAATCCACTCCAAAAGCACCGGTGAACGCACCGGCGGTAAAGGGGCGGAAATACGTCTACACTTGGGGTAACGGCCACGCCGACGGCGACGGTTCCCAGAAGGCGCTTCTCGGTGGCAAAGGTGCCAACCTTGCAGAAATGACGCGCATCGGTTTGCCGGTGCCTCCGGGGTTCACGATTTCAACGGACGTCTGCACGTACTTCTACGACCATAACCGCACTTACCCTGGCGTGTTACAGGCCCAAGTTGAAGCGGGCGTGGCGAATATGGAGCGCATCATGGGTTCCAAGTTCGGTGATAGTAACCAATTGCCGCTGCTTGTGGCGGTGCGTTCCGGGGCGCGGGATTCCATGCCTGGGATGATGGACACCATTTTGAATTTGGGCTTGAACGACGAAACCGTTAAAGCTCTAGCAGCCGCGACCAATAACGAGCGTTTCGCTTGGGATTGCTACCGCCGCTTTGTGCAGATGTACGGCGACGTGGTGCTCGGCGTGCAGAAGCTCGAGGGCGAGGAGCACGAACCTTTCGAGGAAGTGATTCACGCACTCAAACACGAGCGTTATCACTCGGATATTGAAGACAGCCAGTTGACCGCCGCAGACCAGCAGGAGCTGGTGAAGCGTTTCAAAAAACTGGTGAAAGAACGTTCCGGGAAAAACTTTCCCTCAAGCGTGTATGACCAGCTCAAGGGAGCCGTCGGTGCGGTATTCGGTTCGTGGATGAACGATCGCGCCGTGGTTTATCGCCGCAAGTACAACATTCCCGCAGCGTGGGGTACGGCGGTGAACGTGCAGGCGATGGTTTATGGCAACACCGGCCCGACTTCGGGTTCAGGGGTGGCCTTCACTCGTAACCCAGCCAACGGGGTAAACGAGTTTTACGGTGAATTCCTCATGAACGCCCAGGGCGAAGACGTTGTGGCAGGAGTGCGTACGCCCGAGCCGGTGGCCCGCTTGCAGAAGGAAATGCCCAAGCCCTTTGCAGAGCTCATGGCTGTGCGTAAGAAGCTTGAAAAACACTTCAAGGATGTGCAGGACATAGAGTTCACCATCCAGGAAGGCAAGTTGTTCATGCTCCAGACGCGTAACGGCAAGCGCACGGCTGCTGCCGCGCTGAAGTTCGCCATGGATATGCACCAGGAAAAGCTCATCGACTGGGAAACCGCCGTGATGCGCAACCCCGCCGACCAGCTCGACCAGTTGCTCGCCCCAATCTTTGATCCCGCCGAAGTCAAGAAGGCGAAGGCCCTCGCAAAGGGCCTCCCAGCGGGTCCCGGCGCGGCTTCCGGCAAGATCTATCTCAACGCCGATCGCGCGGCACTTGCTGCGCAGGACGGCAAGGAGCACGTCCTGCTGGTTCGCAACGAAACTTCTCCCGAAGACTTGCGCGGCATGATTGCCGCCGAGGGGATTCTAACGGCCAAGGGCGGCGTTTCTTCCCACGCAGCGCTTGTGGCCCGTCAGATGGGCAAGGTCTGTATCTGCGGAGCTGGAGACGTGCTCATTGATTACGCCAAGAAGACGGTGACCATATCGGGTCAGGTGTTTAAAGAAGGCGATTATCTCTCCATCGACGGCACCAGCGGCATCGTTTACGGCGGCCGCTTGAAGACTTCGCCCAGCGAAATCATCACCGGCACCATTAACGGCGACAAGCGGGCGCAGAAGACTGAGAAGTTCAAGAACTTCCAGCAGCTCATGAAGTGGTGCGGCAAAGCCACACGTATGGCCGTGCGCACCAATGCAGACACTCCCGAGCAGGCCTCCAACGCAATGGCCTTCGGGGCTACCGGCATCGGGCTTACCCGC
This sequence comes from Opitutus sp. GAS368, assembly GCA_943329925.2. GTDB lineage: Bacteria > Verrucomicrobiota > Verrucomicrobiia > Chthoniobacterales > Chthoniobacteraceae > Chth-196. Next base: position 12,273 of record CALQFT020000044.1, on the reverse strand, counting down.
ACTGAACACATGTTCTTTGAAGGCAACCGCATCGACGCAGTGCGTGAGATGATTCTCGCGGACAAAAAGGAAGATCGGGAAAAAGCCCTGGCCAAGATCCTGCCCTATCAGCGGGCAGATTTCGCCGGGATCTTCAAGGCGCTCAAAGGCTTCCCCGCCACCATCCGTCTTCTGGATCCGCCGTTGCACGAGTTCGTGCCTCATGACCGTGCGGCCCAAGCGGACCTCGCAGCCAAGCTTGGTCTCAAAACCGAGCAGGTGACTGCCCGCGTTGAAGCGCTCCATGAACAGAACCCGATGCTTGGACATCGCGGCTGCCGTTTGGGCATTGCCTATCCCGAAATCACTGCAACTCAAGCGCGTGCCATTTTTGAGGCGGCGGCTGATGTGCAGAAAAAAGGGATCAAGGTGAAGCCGGAAGTGATGATCCCGCTGGTGGGGTTCAAGCGCGAACTTGATCTGCAGGTTGCCATCGTGCACCAAGTCGCTGCAGCAGTGCAGAAGGAGAAGAAGGTGAAACTCTCCTATCAGGTGGGAACCATGATTGAAGTGCCTCGTGGTGCTTTGACAGCGGATGACATTGCGCACACTGCGGAGTTCTTCAGCTTCGGGACCAACGACTTGACTCAGACGGCGCTGGGCATCAGCCGAGACGACATGGGCAATTTCCTCAACGCCTACATCGAAAGCGAAGTGTTCTCCAAGAACCCGTTCGCCACCTTGGACCAAAGTGGCGTGGGGCAGTTGGTGAAGATCGCCATTGAAAAAGGCCGTGCGACCCGACCCAACATCAAGTTGGGGATTTGCGGCGAACACGGTGGCGACCCGGAGTCGGTGAAGTTCTTCCACCGCGTCGGGTTGGATTACGTGAGCTGCTCGCCTTACCGGGTGCCAGTGGCGCGTCTTGCGGCGGCCCAAGCTGCCATCGAAGACAAGCGTGCAGCCGCGGCAAAGCTCGAATCGAAGGGGAAGGCCCCCGCCAATGGAAAAGCTGCGTCTAAATCCAAGGCTCCAGCGGCGAAGTCGCCTGCAGCGAAAGCACCTGCCGTCAAAGCTAAAGCTGCTACCAAAGCACCTGCAGCTAAGGCGCATGCAGCCAAGGCGCATGCAGCCAAGGCGCCGGCTGCCAAAGTTGCTGCCAAAGCGCCTGCGGCTAAGGCATCGCCTACGAAATCTAAGGGAGCAAAGGCACCTGCGAAAAAAGGCGGCAAGTAATCGCCACCAGTAGTTGGCGAATCAGATTTTGCCAATAAAAGAGCCGCCCGGAGGAAACTTCGGGCGGCTTTTTGCTGTCTGCTTGCCCTGACTTCTCTAATCGCTAGATTCGGCATGCATTCCCTCCTATGAAACTTTTGCCTACTTTCCTCATTCTGCTTCTTCCTTTTTTGAGCGTTCCCTTGCGTGCGGTGGAGCCCGTCGTGCTCAAGCTCTGGCCCGAGGGCGCCCCCGAGAAACCGGGCGTGGTTATCGAGCCGGAAAAGCGCATCGAACCCAAGGGCGAGCGCGACGTATTGCGTGTCACCAACGTATCCGAACCGACCTTGAGCGTATTCACTCCGGAAAAACCTAATGGTACCGCCGTGATTGTGTGTCCGGGCGGCGGGTATGGGATTCTTGCCATCGAGCACGAGGGCACCAAGGTGTGTGAGTGGCTCAACTCTCTGGGGGTGACCAGTATCCTACTCAAATATCGAGTGCCGGTGCGTGAAAAAATTCCAGGCTTTGAGCCGCTTCAAGACGCGCAGCGCGCCGTTGGCATCGTGCGCCATCATGCGGCAGAGTGGGGGATCAATCCGCAGCGCGTGGGGATTTTGGGTTTTTCCGCCGGGGGACATCTTGCGGTGATGGCCGCTCTTTACCCCAATGAACGCACCTATCGTCCGGATCCAGCTCTGGATGTAGATGATGCCACCCCCAACTTTCTCATCCCCATCTACCCCGCTTATTTGGTCAGCGCCGAGGACAATTACACCCTTTCGCCCACCATCAAGGTGACACCGAAGTCCCCTGCGCTTTGCGTGGTGCACGCTCACGACGACAAGGGGCGCACTTCCGCAGCTGCCAGCGCATTGCTTTATTTGGAGTACAAAAAACTCGGCCTTCCCGCGGAGCTCCACATCTTTCAAGCTGGGGGACATGGATTTGGAATGCGCGAGGGGGACTCGCCGGTGAATCACTGGCCGCAGCGTGTCGGCGAATGGCTCGGCGCCACGGGCCTCCTCACGCCAGTTCCTCGCAGCGCGGCGAAATAGCATCCTTCTTCTTTCCTTATTTCACTCAATTATTCTTATGTCCTCGCTTCGCTCCCTTCCTCTTCAAGTCGCTGCATCGCTCAAATCAGGCAGTTCACAGTTGGAGGGCAGCAAGGTGCTGGTGGGCTTCGATGGTTTCGTGGACAACATCCTCCATGTTGTAAAAAGCCGGGAATCAGCGACTAAGTACACCCGTCTGGATACCATAAGAGAGTTTTCTGAACGCGTCTCTGATGCTGCTGGGTTGAGCGCTAACATGGAAATGGTGGTTCAGATGTGCAAGCTGGGAGGCAACGGCCCGATCATGGCTAATGCATTGGGCGCCTATGGGAGCGGGGTGACGTACTTGGGTAATTTGGGGAAGCCAGCGTTGCATCCGGTCTTTGCGGACTTTGCAAAAACAGCTGAGGTGCATTCCATTGCGGAGCCTGGGTACACCGACGCCATTGAATTTGACGACGGGAAGTTGATGTTTGGAAAGCACGAGAGCCTTCGGGAGGTGAATTGGGTGAACCTTTTAAAGCACGTGCCGGAGAAGCAGTTGGTGAAGATATTCCAACGCAGCAACCTCATCGCCATGGTGAACTGGACGATGCTCACCCAGATGAAGGGCATCTTTCAAAAAGTCAGCAGCGTCATCGCCCCGCAGTTAAAGGGAGAGCGAAGGCTGATGTTTTTTGATTTGGCCGATCCCGCGAAGCGTTCCTCGGAGGACATCGCCGAAGTGCTCAAGCAGATTGCCAAGTTTGAGAAACATTTCCGTGTGATTCTCGGTTTGAATTTGCGCGAGAGTTTCCAAGTCGGCGGTGTGCTCGGCGTGCGCCAACCCGAAGAGAGTCACGCTGCGGTGACCGCCCACGCGGTACGCCTGCGCGAGTTGCTTGGCGTACACATCGTGGTGATTCATCCAACCCAGTTTGCGGCAGCGGCGGACGCCCACGGGGCGACTTTCGTGGAGGGGCCCTACACTTCCAAGCCGAAGATCACCACCGGAGCGGGCGACCATTTCAATGCCGGTTTTTGTACCGGATGTATGCTCGGACTTGATCTGGCTCAGAGCCTGCAACTGGGCGTGGCCACCTCTGGTTTCTATGTGCGAAGCGCCAAGACGCCCAAGGTCGCCGACATGGTGAAGTTTTTAAAGACTCTCTGATCCGGTTTGCCCGCCGGCGAGATGGTTTAGCACCCAGCGATATTCCTCCACAATGCTGCGGATGATGTCGCCGGGATGAACCTCGGGCGGAAGCACATCGAAGGTGTAGGTTTCTATCTCCAAGTGGGGGCAAACCCCCGAGCGAACCAGTTCCCAAAAAGCGGAATCCAAAGTGTCCGCCGTGGAGGCCAGAGGCGCTGTGGGCGCGATGAAAAGCGGCACGTGAAAATGGACCCGCAATTCGTCCAGAGCTGTGGCGGAGGGGAGTGCGGCGAGCGCAGCCGGGAGATCCGGCCAGGAAAGAATTGCGCCGTCATCGCGTCGGGCTTTGACCTGATGCAGGTAGGTGGGCTCTTGGAAGGAGGAAAGCGCGGCGCAGGCTTCGGGAGTGGCTTTGGTGCGGAGCGCAGCGCTGATCTGGATTTTGGAGATGAGGATGCCCGCGTCGCGGTAGGCGCGTAGAGCGGTGGCTGGATCTTCAAACTGAAGCGCGACATGGCAGGTGTCAAAGCATACGCCCAGATGACGGTGGAGTAATTCGAGAGCGTCGGCGGGGCCTACGCCCAGCGTGGTTTGAAGCACGGGCAAAGCGCCTTGGGGAAGGGTGTTCCGGAAGAAGTCGAGGGTCTGGGGTGTTGTTTCCAGAAAGCAATCCGGTTCGGGCTCCAGGCCAAGATGGACGAGGCTCCCAGTGCTGCGTTCCAAAGTGGCAAGATGGGCGGCTGCGGCTCCGAGGGTGCGCGCCATTTGGAGCGCGTCCTCTTTGTTTTTAATCCACGCTGCGTACGAACCGGGAACGGTGCTGATGCTGCCAGAGCCTCCCTCGGGGAGCCATGCGGCTAGGGCGTTGGCGAGATCAATGGTGTATTGCAGGCGCTCTGTGGCACGCCAGTCCGGAGCGTAGACGTTTTCTTTGACGGGGCCCTTGTGGAATTTTCCAAAGGGAAAGCCATTGATGGAAAATGGATAGAGATGAGCTGCTTTGAAGAGCGCGCTGCCTTGCTTGATTGCATCCTCAGCCTGAAGTTCCCTCGCCGCGTGGGCGCTCAGTCGCAACCCCAGCCCGAAGGGGGCTTCCGGCGCGAGGAGTCCGCCGGAGTGCAGCGCGGTTTTGACCGCCACGGCTTTATCGCTGAGAGCCAGGAGGTGTTCCTCCCAAGTTTCACCGGGATGGATATTCTGGCAGTAGGCTAGATGCAGGGCAGGGGAGCAGGTGGGAATCATGCGATTGATCTTCGAGATGAAGTAGCGAGGAGTGGTTACGTAAAAAAAGTTTTACGTCGCGACAGAGGAATTGGCGATGACCAAGCGTTGCAAATAGAGCGGCCAAACTCGGGGCATCCGTAGGAAAGGCGCTCGGCATATGGGCGGTTCCCTAAGTGGGAAGGACTTTTGCTCCACGGGCTAAGAGCGCCTTGACGCATTCTGGCGATTCGACAGACTTTGCCCTGTGCTTCCCCGATTTTCTCTTCTTTTTTGCCTGCTTGTGAGCTTCATTTTTCCGTGCGCCCTGCGTTCGGAGGAGTTCGATGTTCTGATTTATGGCGCGACTCCCTCGGGCATTGCCGCCGCTGTGGCCGCTGGCAGGGACGGGGCGCGGGTGATGCTGGTGGAGGCCTCGGGCAGGGTGGGGGGAATGGTCACCAATGGCCTCTCGCATACAGACTTCCGGACCTTTGAAAGTCTCAATGGCTTCTTTCTGGAATTCAGCAGCCGGGTGGAAGACCATTATCGAAAGGAGTATGGAGCGGATTCTCTACAATTGCGGGAGTCTCTGCGCGGGACCAATGGCGAACCGAAGGTGAATCTGGCCGCTTTGGAGGCGATGCTTGCCGAACTGCCCAAAGTCCAGGTGCGGCGCAATTGGGAACTGGAGGCGATCCGCTGCAGCTTCGGCGGTTCGGGAGAATCGGGGCAGAGCACGATGCGAACCGTGGAGATGGCGCTGTTTTGGGATGCGTCTGGAGAGCGGCATCCCGTGGCGGCTCATTATTTTATCGATGCCACATACGAAGGGGATCTTTTAGCGGCGGTGGAGCTGCCGTACAAAATGGGCCGGGAGGGACGGGAGGAGCGTGGCGAATTGTTGGCCCCGTTAAAGGGTGACGATGAGTTGCAGGGCTATAACTTTCGGTTGTGCATGACTCAAAACCCCGACAACCGCGTGATGGCCAGGCCCCCGGAGGGATATCAGCGCGAGGTGTTTGAAGGAATTGTGCCGTTGTTGGAATCTGGAAAAATCACCACCTTGTTTGCCTCCAGAGCGCCGGCAATTTTTATGGCGACGTTGCCGCACCTTCCTAACGGCAAGTTTGACATCAATGACGTTCCTGGAGCCCCCGTGCGTCTGTCGATTCCGGGCGGTAATCTGGCGTGGCCGGATGGTGATGCGGGAGTCGCCATTCAAAACGGAAGAGAACGCGATTTTCTGCGGCCGCCTTTCTCTCGTTTGGCTTTGGATATGGCGCGGCGGCGCATTGTTGCGGCACACCGGTTTTGGACGGTGGGACTGCTTTATTTTTTGCAGAACGATTCGGCTGTGCCGCCCAAGTTCAAGGACGAGGCTCGGAGTTGGGGCTTCGCGCGGGACGAATTTCAGGATAGCCAGTATGTTCCGGAAATGCTGTACGTGCGGGAGGCGCGTCGCCTTGTGGGCATGACGGTTTTCTCTCAACAGGACACACTGCGTGTCGCCGGAGAGGCCCGCGCCTGTCTCCACTCCGATGCTGTGGCGATAGGAGACTACGGCCCGAATTGTCATGGAACCGCCCATCAGGGGGATTTGTTTGGGGGCAAGCACTCGGGGGAATTCTATCAACCCAGCGCTCCCTACCAGATTCCCTACGGGGTTCTGGTGCCGCGTCTGGCGGATAATTTGCTGGTATCCTGCGCGGTGAGCGCGACTCATGTGGGGTTCTGCAGCCTGCGTTACGAGCCGGTGTGGATGTCTCTGGGGGAAGCGGCCGGTCACGCGGCGGTGCTCGCCAACAAGGTTAGGGGCAGTGTGCAGAAAGTTTCGGTTGCCGCCCTTCAGCGTATATTGCACAAAGGCTGCGCGGCAACTATTTATGTGAGCGACGTTGCGCCAGACTCACCGGACTTTGCGGCGGTTCAATGGTGGGGAACTGCCGGCGGGTTGCATGGTTTGGAGGCGGTTGCGGCGGGGGGCGTGCAACGCGGCAAGCAGATTGCGGGGCAGTATTTTGAGGCGTTTCCTGCACATGCTGCGCAACTGGACAAGCCTCTGTCTGCGGTGGAGAGCGAGCGCTGGCAAGCATTGGCAAGCAGCCTCGGTCTCAAGCAAGAAGCGCTTCCTGCGGCAGACGGGCATGTCACCCGAGGCGACTGGCTTCGGGCTGCCTGGAAGTTACGCTCCCCTTAAAAGTGTTATCTAAACTCTTAAAACGGACAAAAACGGCTTGTTGGTTTCTTGCGCCGCTGTATGAAGAGGATAGCTATGAAATTCACCCCACCCTTTACCAATGTTGCCGCTCTGCTAATCGCTTCGGCAGGAATGGCGTATGGCAATGATCCGCATGCGGCCGCCGCCTCATCGGCCCACACCGCAGCGCCTGCCGTCACCCCGGAAGCCGCTGTCGCAAAGTTGATGGCCGGCAACGCCCGTTACGCTTCGAATTCTACCAGCTCTGGCAAGCCCACAGGCAAAGCCCGCGCCGCCAACGCGCAAACCCAACATCCTTTCGCCATTGTCGTGGGATGCGCCGACTCACGCACTTCGCCGGAAATTGTGTTCGACCAGAACCTGGGCGATCTTTTCGTCATCCGCACAGCGGGTAACTTGGTGGACGACTACGCATTGGGCAGTATCGAGTACGCTGTGGCTCATCTGGGCACCAAGTTAATCGTCGTGCTTGGTCACGAGCGTTGTGGTGCGGTGAAGGCCGCGGTGGCCTCTGGTTCCGCTCCTGGTCACGTTGGCAGTATCGTGAGCGACATCCGTCCCGCAGTGAAGGCCGTCGAAGGTACCGCCGGTGATCTCCTCGAAAACGCGGTGAACGAAAATATTTATCGCGTCGCGGACAAAATTTCGCGCAAAGCGGTGTTGGGTGATGCCGCCTCTTCGGTGCGCATCGTTCGCGCCGTTTACGACTTGGACACCGGCAAGGTAGAGTGGTTGAAGTAGTCGCTTTGCTATTTTAGCAAAAAGCCGGTGAGGTCCTCGCGACTTCACCGGCTTTTTCTTTTATTCGAATCCCAGTTTATCGGGAAGCTAGAAGCAAGTGGGAAGAGCGTTGAATCGCCCCACCTGCGATGTCACTTTTTACTTGGTTGGGACCCAGAAGGCTTCACGAATGGGGAAGCCCATATTCTCGGCTTGCACCATGATACGCTCCAAGCGTGCAGGATCTGGATCCGGATTTTTGGCAATGATGGTAAACTGTTGGGCCGTGGTGCTGCATAACACAGCCAGCGTGTGATCGTTGTCGATGAGGATGACGTGACGAGGCTTTTTGTGTTTCAGTTTAAGGGTGCCTGGTTGCTGATCAGGGTTGCGGATTTCGGAGGTGCTGCCCACCCATTGACCGGTGGCATTTTGCCAAGCGCGGTCTGTGACAAGCCATTTGCCATCGGCCTGCTGACTATATTTGGCTGTGACGCGGGTGAGTCCAGCTTCATCGGGATGATTGAAACGAAGGATCTCATACCAAGTGCCTTGAAAGCGGTGTGCATCGAAGTTGTTGGCGACCTTAACACTCTTTGGCGGGCGTGAGGAGGCGCAGCCGGTCAAGGGAAGCAAGGCGGTGAGCGCCAATGCGGCTCCTGAGTGGAGGGCGTGTTTGCGCAGAAACATTTTTAGCGCAATGAAGGGACGGGGGGATGGTTGAACCGTGGCAGCCATAGAAGTTGTAAAAGCAGATTTTGGGCCGGGGAAGGGGCAGAATTGCGGTGACGTTAGAGGCCCTTGGTGGCAGCGGCAAGCGGGGAGACGAAGTTTTCCAAACGCGAGGCGAGGTCCGCCTCGGCACCCCATTCGGCGATTTTCTTCACAATGGCACTTCCAACCACCACGGCGTCGGCCACAGCGGCGACTTGGCGCACCTGTTCTGGTGAGGAGATGCCGAAGCCCACGGCGATGGGCAGCTGGGTGGTGGCGCGGATGGCGGCCACCCGTTCAGCGAGAGACTCGGCGATTTCAGCGCGCTCGCCGGTTACACCCTCACGGGAAACGTAGTAAAGGAAGCCGCTCGCATTCTTGGTAAGCTGGCCGATGCGGGCATCCGGGGTGGTTGGTGCGATTAGGCGGATCTGCTTTAAGTCCGGGATGATGTCGAAATCCGGATTGGTGTTGGCCTCATCCGGAGGCAGATCCAGAATGAGTAAACCGTCTACTCCGGCGGCAAGTGCGTCTTCCTGAAACTTACGGAAGCCATACCGATAAATAGGGTTTAGGTAGGTGTATAGAACGATGGGGACTTGGCAACCTCTGCGGATATTGCGCACGCATTCGAGGACTTTGATGGCTGTCGCGCCGGCTTGAAGTGCGCGGGCAGCTGCCAACTGGTTGACGATGCCGTCGGCAAGCGGGTCGGAGAAGGGCACTCCCAATTCGATTAAATCTACTCCAGCACGTTCCAGTGCAGGTACTAGAGCTTCGGTTGCGGCTAGAGTCGGGTCTCCTGCAGCGATATAGGCGATCATCGCTTTTTGATTGCGGGCGTGCAGGGCGGAAAAGGTGCTGTCGATACGGTTGGCCATACAGACACAAGCAAAGCGTCCCGAGGCTCGCGTTGGAAGTGCGGAGGTGTGTGACTTCACGCTTCTCAGATCTTTCCCAGAGGGTAAGGTATCGCCGTTTTATGATACGGACATCCCTGCTTCTTCTGCTCCCCGCCCTTTTGATGAGCACCGCTTGCGAGCGGCATACCGCGTCTTCGCTGCCTGCTCATGGCGAGCATAGTGCTGCAAACCAGGCTGTTTCAGCTGCGGGGCATGCTCCAGCCCCTGCGCCAGTATCAGCCGAAAAGAGTGCACCCGAGGCGGCGGCAGCCCCTAAATTTTTTGAACAAAAGGGGAAATAACCTTACTTCAACCACGCTACTGGGGCTCGTTCCCCACGACCTTCCGGGTCAGTAATCCTAGCGCTGGGGGGAAAAGTTGCCCCAATCGAACGAAAGCCGTGCCGAGTGCTGGGAAGAGGCACGCGGCGCGGGCAAGTTGGTTCACCCACAAGCGGCCTTTATACAATGCATTGTGGGCCAGCAGGTAACGGTCAGGGCGGCGTGCCAGTAAGGCTTCAGCGCAGAGGGCGCCGCTTCGGATTGCATACGCGATTCCTTCTCCAGTAAAGGGTTCCACGACACGGGCGGCGTCTCCCACCAGCCACAGACTTTCCTGCGCAGCAAGAAGGGGAGCCCGGCTCAGCGGTGTGATGCTGCGCCAGGACTGGTTTTCGGGCAGGTTATATTTTTGCATCGCACTGGCTTTGATCGACTTTAGATCCTTCGCACGGCTCACCAGACACAGGTTCGCTTCGCCTCCTCCAACGGGTGCAAGCCCCGCGTAACCCTCGCGTAAAAAGTGAAGCTCTATGTCTGCTTCCAATTCCTTGGGCGCGCTAAAATGGGTTTGGAGTCCAATGCGTTCGCCCGGAAGCAAGGAAGGAAGGAGTCCTAATAACCTAGCAACAGTTGAGTTGCGGCCGTCGGCGGCAACCAGTTCCCTGGTCGAAAAGCTCCCTCCATCGGAGTCCAGTTGCCAGTGGGATGCGTGCCTTGTAATGGATGTAAGTGTCGTTTCCTCATGAATTTCTGCTCCCTTATCGCGGGCGTTTTGGAGCAGTATCGCGTCCAGTCGTCCCCTTGTTATTCCTAGTTCCGGTCTGCCGCTTTTCGGCAAAGGGACGCGGACGCTGCCCCCATCGAGGCCGACGAAACGCACACCCTCCAGTTTGGTATGCTGGGAAAAAAGAATCGCCTCACTCACGCCTAGTTTGTCTAAAACTCTCCATGCAAGAGGGTTTAGGCAGTCTCCACAGGCTTTTTCCCGTGGAAAACGCCCCCGTTCCAGCAAAAGCACACGGCTGCCTGAGGCAGCGCACACTGCAGCGCAAGTGGCCCCGCCGGGCCCGCCTCCGATAATGGCCACATCGAACATTGTGTGAGAGCGTCTCTGGTTGCTGGGAAGTTTGCCAGCAGCCAAAACAACGCATTTAGGTTCAACCGCGGAGCCGTCGCCCAGAGGGCAAGTGCTGGAACCGCAAAAGACCAGCACAAGGATTGCCCTGTGTGTGGCTTTCTATACCCTCCCTGATCCTACCCCTTCACACCCCATGCGCGTTCTTTCCCTCAGTCTGCTTGCGATTACCACCTTCGCCACATCTCTTTACGCCCAGTTGGCGCCCTACGATGTCTTTCCACAGGCAAACCCGCCTTACTATCGGGTCCGTTACGAGGCATCCACTTTGCCCGGTGAACTGATTTTTCCAGTCAACTATACGATTTGGATTCCTCCGGGGGTGCAGACTCTCAGAGGTCTGATTGTCCATCAACACGGCTGCGGGGAGGGGTCTTGCAAGTCGGGGCTAACCGGCGCGTTTGATCTTCATTGGCAAGCGCTTGCGGCTAAACATCAATGCGCGCTGCTGTCCCCTTCCTACGAACAGCCCGAAAAGGCGGACTGCCAGATGTGGTGCGATCCGCGCAATGGTTCGAGTGATGCCTTTCAAAAGGGGTTAACGGATCTTGGCGCGCATTCCGGCCACCCGGAACTGGCGAAAGTGCCATGGGCGTTGTGGGGACATAGCGGCGGAGGTCACTGGGCGGGCGGCATGGCCCTGTTGCATCCCGAACGGGTTGCTGCGGCATGGCTTCGCTCCGGTGTCCCACTGCTTCGCGCAAATCCTGAGCGCGCAACCATCAAGGCGCACACGCTGCCCGATGCCGCGCTCAAGGTGCCAATCATGTGCAACCCAGGCACCAAAGAAGGTGTAACGGTAAAGGACGGGCGCTTCGGCGGCGTGTGGCCTGCGAACGAGGATTTTTTTACCCACCTCCGCTCAAAAGGGGGCCTCATTGGAGTCGCCGTAGATCCACTCACCGCCCACGAATGCGGCAACCAACGTTACATGGCGATTGCTTGGCTCGATGCGTGTTTAACGGCCCGGTTGCCAAAGGAAAACGGCGCACCACTCCGGACTTTGGAGACTAACGAAAGCTGGCTCGCCCCGTTGCTGGGAACCGAGGCCACTCCCGCTGCAACGTTTGCTGACGACAAAAATAAGGCAGTGTGGCTTCCTAATGCACATATCGCCGAGCTTTGGACGCACTACGTCAAAGACACGGCCATTGGAGATACCACTCCGCCGCCAGCGCCAAGCAATGTCCGCCTCAATGGCATGGAATTGACTTGGCAGGCGCTCGCAGACCTCGAAAGCGGCCTCTCACATTTTGTCATCGAGCGGGATGGGGAGATCATCGGAAAGGTTCCCGAAGAACAAAAAAACCCGTTCGGCCGCCCTGTTTTTCAAGGACTCCAGTATAGCGACACGCCCAGCCAACCATTGGTTAGAATGGCATTCACCGACACCAAGGCTTCAACAGATCGCAAACACACTTATCAGGTGATTGCCGTGAATACCGTGGGCCTGCAATCGGCGAAAACTCCTGCAAAGGAGTAGGCTGCATGCGGGGAGTTGAGCTTGCTTGGTTCCTTGAGTTTGGTAATGCCAATGACTCGCAAGCAGGCCCTTTGCTCTCCCGACCCGCAGTAGATTGTTCGCGCGGCTTGCGAGTTCTGTGCGCTTGAGATAGTGGCTCGCCAGTGGTGAGGCAGGCCCTCTTTTGCCTGCTTTCTTACGAAAGTCTGCGAGGCCTCAAATGATAGTTTTCGATACCTTTACCATTTGTG
>CALQFT020000043.1 GCA_943329925.2 Opitutus sp. GAS368 | reverse complement strand
CTCCACTTTGCGCGTCGTTGTGTCCAAGGTCGCAAACAACTTGTTCTCCACCAGCACATCCGCCCCAGTAAGCCGGCGCATCAGAGACGATTTGCCCGAATTGGTGTATCCTACAATTGCGGCGTTGGGCACAGGCGTGCGTTTGCGATCCTTGCGCTGGGTGTTGCGCACGGAGCGAATCTCCACAAGTTGCGCCTTGAGTCGTTGGATTTTCGTGCGCACCTGCCGCTTGTCCTGCTCTAGCTGCGACTCCCCTTCTCCCTTATTTCCGATGCCCCCGCCCTGCCGCACCAAATGTCCCCAAGCCCGAGTCAAACGGGGGAGTGCGTACTCCATTCGCGCCAATTCGATTTGCAGGCGCGCCTCGTGCGTTTGCGCCCTTTGTGCAAAAATATCCAAAATCACTTCCTGGCGGTCCAGCACGGCTACCCCTGTTAATTTTTCCCAGTTGCGCTGTTGGCTGGGCGACAGTTCGTTGTCGATTATCAGGGCATCCAGCCCCTCAGTTTTGAGCCGCTCCGCAATCTCGGCGGCTTTGCCGGTTCCAATCAGGTACTGGGCGTGCATTTCCCGACTGTGCACCAACATCCGATCAATGACGGGGACCCCTAAGGTGCCCACCAACTCTTCCAATTCTGCCAACAGGCTGATCGTCTCAGCACGGTTGATAGGATTATTGTAGGCCCCAACCAACAGGGCGCGTTCCACCATTTTACCGCGAGGATTGATGTCGTTCAATTTAGGTTTTTGGGAAGACCAACAGAGGAGCGAGAGCCGCGGGAGCGGCTGGTGAAGGGTGGTTCAACAAAACAGATCCGGCATCCGCGGCCCCCATTGAGGCACTTATGGCGACGCTTGTGGCGACGCTTGTGGCGACGCTTGTGGCGACGCTTGTAGCGACGCTTGTAGCGCCGTTTATGGGCCAGTTGCGACGCTTATTGTGCCACACACTACGAGGGCTATTTCTTGGCGGGAGTGCCCTCTTTGGAAGTCGCCGCTTCCTGGAAAAGCGGCTGTAACTTACCATAACCCGCCTTCTCTAAATCTGCCACGGGAATGAAGCGAAGCGAGGCGGAGTTGATACAATAACGCATGCCGGTGGGCCGTGGGCCGTCAGGGAAAAGGTGGCCCAAATGCGCCCCACTTTTCGTGGAAATCACCTCCACGCGGATCATTCCATGGGTGCGGTCTTCCTTTTCAATAATGGACCCTTTGTTCACCGGCTGAAAGAAGCTGGGCCAACCGGTGCCGGAATCAAATTTATGATTCGAGGCAAAGAGGGGTTCGCCATCGATGACATCCACGTAAAGGCCCAGGGCGTGGTTGTCCCAATAGGCGTTGCGAAAGGCGGGTTCGGTGGCCGCGTTGCACGTGACATCGTATTGCAGCGGGGAGAGTTTTGAGCGGAGTTCGTCTTTATTCACGGCGTTATCTTTCGTAGCGGCGGTAGGGGCGGGCGCATTTTGGGAAGGAGGGGCCGTTTTGTCGGCCGAAGGCCCGGGCTTATCCACGGCGAATACCGTCACGCCACATAGCAGTAGAGGCAGGGTGGCGAGGTTAACCAACACGGGACGTTTGCAGGAGCGCATGAAGTTAAGCGGGGTTAGGGCGGGGTTAGGGCGGGGTTAGGGAAGCCGATCGCAGTTTACGAATTAAGATACAGCAAAAAGAGGGCCTAAGGCAAAGTGGTTTTCCACAGGGGACACAGTGTGCCCTTGGGGGCTGGAATTACCGCCTTAAAAGTTTAGACATGAGCATCGGCATTTTGTTCAGTTTAGACGCTTAAGCTCTTCGATGTTCGGTTCCTTGGGTGCCTCACTCCTCCGGATCCTGTCGCGCGCCGAGCGAAACACCCTGCTGGCTACTGCGATCAGGAAAAACACCGGCACAATGGCCAGCAGCCTGTGCTTGTTTGGCAGCGGCAAGAGCAACATTCCCAAGAATAGCACGCCAAAGAAGGAAAACAACCCGATCCGAAACAGCCAAGAGCGCTGCCGGTCCGTGCGGTACTGGCTCCAGAAGCGGCGCAGGGAAATCATCCCGCCGATGGCACCGGCAATCAGAATGAGGAGAACAAACGGCATAGCCTCAATTTAAGGAACTGGAAAAGTTAGACAAAGTCGACTAAACTCGACCCCACAGCAGGGTTTACTTCACAGATATTCCCAACGTAATTACATCTTATTCCACCCCCTTATGAGTACAAAGTCCGGTTCCAAATCCACGAAAGCTAGCGCGGGCGCCAACTCCCTGCACCGTCATTGGTCTAAGGAAGTGGTCGACGGGGTGGAGCGGGCCGCCAGTCGGGCGATGCTTCATGCGGTGGGCTTTAGTCGGGACGATTTTAAGAAAAACCAAGTCGGCGTGGCCTCCACCTGGAGCATGGTTACCCCGTGTAATATGCACATCGACGGCCTCGCCCGTCAGGCCGAGGCCGGCATCAACACAGCCGGCGGCAAAGGGCTCATCTTCAATGTCATGACCATTTCCGATGGCATCTCCATGGGGACTGAGGGCATGAAATACTCGCTGGTTTCCCGTGAGGTGATAGCCGATTCCATCGAAGCGGTGGTGGGCTGCCAGGGCTTTGACGGAGTGGTCGCCATTGGGGGATGCGACAAAAATATGCCGGGTTGCCTGATTGCGCTGGCACGGCTCAATCGGCCTTCTGTTTTTGTGTATGGCGGCACGATTTTGCCGGGTTGCATTAGCGGCATCCTCGCTCACAAGCGACTTCGCAAGGACCGCGCCGATGCCATCGCAGAGCGCAAGCTGGACATCGTGAGCTGTTTTGAGGCTGTAGGCGCCATTTCTAATGGTCAGATCGAGGAAAGGGAACTGGCCTTAATTGAAGAACAATCCATCCCGGGCGCGGGATCCTGCGGCGGCATGTACACGGCCAACACGATGGCCTCCGCCATTGAGGCGCTCGGGATGAGTCTCCCGAATTCCAGCGCGCAGAACGCCATCTCACCAGCCAAGTTGCATGACGCTCGGGCCGCGGGCCTCGCGGTGGTGGAACTCATCAAACGCGGCATCCGGCCTTCCGATATTCTGTCCCGGGAGGCTTTTGAAAACGCGATTACCGTGGTCATTGCTCTGGGGGGGTCCACTAACGCGGTGTTGCATTTGCTCGCCATGGCGCATTCCGCTGGGGTGAAGCTGTCTTTGGAAGACTTCAACAAGATTGGAAAGCGCGTCCCAGTGCTCGCCGACCTCAAGCCCAGCGGCCGATTCCTCATGAGCGAGCTCATCGAGATTGGGGGCCAGACGCCGCTCATGAAGATGTTGTTGGAGGAAAAGCTCCTGCATGGGGATTGCCTCACCGTCACGGGCAAAACACTCGCGGAGAACCTCAAGCGGGTGAAGGCGTACCCGCGCAATCAGGAAATTGTCCGGCCGTTTTCCAACCCGATCAAGGCGCACAGCCATTTGGTGGTGCTCAAGGGCAACCTTGCCCCGGATGGCGCGGTGGCGAAGATTTCCGGCAAGGAAGGACAGAAGTTCAGTGGAAAGGCCATTGTATTTGAAAATGAGCAGGATGCGTTAAAGGCGATTCTCGATGGAACGGTCAAAAAAGGCCATGTGATCGTTATCCGCCACGAGGGACCGGTGGGCGGTCCTGGGATGCGTGAAATGCTCTCTCCAACCAGCGCCGTGATGGGCAAGGGGCTGGGTAAAGACGTCGCGCTGATCACTGATGGCCGGTTTTCTGGCGGCTCGCACGGTTTCGTCGTGGGCCATATCACCCCGGAGGCAGCTTTGGGGGGGCCGTTGGCATTGGTCAAAAATGGCGACGCCATCACCATTGACGCCGACAAACATGAGCTCTCCTTCGCCGTGTCTGCCGAGGATATTGCAAAGCGTAAAGCCAAGTGGAAGGCCCCCAAGCCGACCTACACCCGCGGGGTGCTGGCAAAATACGCCCGCACCGTGACCTCCGCCTCGCTCGGAGCGGTCACTGACCTCGACTAGCGTCGCGCTAAGTTCCCGAAAGTTCCCGAAAGTTCCTCAAGGCGCAGGAGTCGCAAGAGTCGCAAGATTGTCACCCAATACCCCCGAACTTTGTGGGGACATTGGGTGAGATCTGTGGCTAGTTTGCTGAAGGATTATTTATCCTTTTTAGTTCCTATGGTCGCTCCTATTCCACAAATTCCGCACGAACACATCCCTTGCCAGATTTGTGGCAAACACTTTGAAGAGGAAGATATTGTGCTTGGACAGGCGGTGCGCTCGGCCGTGGTGGAACTGATTTGCGAGGCGTACCCAGACTGGGATGAGAACGGATTTATCTGTCAAAAGGATCTGAATAAGTTTCGCAACTTATACACACAAAAGCTCGTCGAAGAAGATCGCGGCGAGATCACCGAGTTGGAAGAGGAAGTGCTGGCCAGTCTTGAAGACGAGGAGTTTCTCTCCAAAAATCTGAACGAGGAGTATCAGGAAAAGCTGACGTTCGGTCAGCAATTGGCCGATAAGATTGCAAGCTTTGGGGGTTCATGGAAGTTCATCTTGAGCTTTGGGGGCATTCTGGTGATTTGGATTATCATCAACACGTGGGTGCTTAACAAAGAGCACCAGTTTGATGAGTATCCCTACATCCTGCTAAACTTGGTGCTCTCCTGTTTAGCGGCGCTTCAGGCACCGGTGATCATGATGAGCCAGAATCGGCAAGAGGCTAAAGACCGGTTGCGCAGTGATCAGGAATACAAAATCAATCTGAAAGCGGAGTTGGAAATCCGCCACCTGATGAGCAAGTTGGATCAATTAAGACAGCACCAATGGCGGCGTTTGCTTGAGATCCAACACATTCAAATTGATCTCATGAATGAGATCACGGAACGCAAGCGCCCTCTGCCGAATGTCCCTCAATCTGGGCCGCTGGCGTACTCCGCTACGGTACCAGACCTGCATCGAAGGGAACACCCCATTACCTCTCCCAGCGACAAGTAATACCATGTCTTTTAGGATATGGATGATTAAAAGACCTCAGCACCTGGGAACGCTGAGCCTCAGCTCCGCAAGGACTGTCTGAGTTTTTGGAGCGTCAAAGCGGAGCTGTGGCTCCGCGGTCTCGGGAGAGAAGGACCAGTTTTCTTCAAGATTTGGTATAAGGCCGGCCGGCCCGAGATTAATTTTCCAAACACTTGTTGTTGGAGTTGTTTCCAAGCCGGTTTTGTGGCAAATATATGATATGCAGGGCGCAGCTAATCTTTCACGGCGAGAAGCACAACACGACAACGTTTCCCAATGGTACTTGGCGGCCCTTGTGGTGTCGGTGGGGCTGCACGTCGGCTTTTATTCATGGTCAAAGTCCACTGCTATTGAAGGCTTTGATCAATCTAATGGGCCGGCCTTAGTGGCGCCCCGTTTCGTGCTCAAGCAAGCCAATATCGACCCGCGCGCCGCTCAGGACGTCCCCGAACCGCCTGCACCCGCCCGAAGAGAGCCGCTTGCTTCGGATAAGCTGGTGTTCTCGGACGCAAAGCCGCAGGCCGCCGATGTCAAACTCGAGGTCAAGCCGGTGGATATTCCCTCCCAGCTCGCAGAGGAAAAGCCCAAGCAACGCGCGGATTCCATAGCGATGGCCAAGCTGGACCAGTCCACCGTAGGGGCTTTGGACGGGGAATTGAGCTCGCTGGCGGGAACCTTTTTGAAGGCCGGCCCCGTTTCAAACGCCCAACCCGTCCTTGCTATCTCCGCGCAGTTGGCCAAAGGCGCTTCTCAAATTGGGACATCTGCCATGAAAGCGGACGCCTCCGTTACCTTCGCCGGGCGCCAATCTCTGGAGGATGTTCTCAATGGCATTGGTAAAGTGCCTACAAAGGAAAGTCCCGTCGCCATTCCTGGAAATGCCCTCTTTAGCTACGACAGCGTCGAAATGGGCCCCGAGTCGCTTCCCATTTTGGAGAAAATCGCCGATCTGCGCCTCCGCTTCCCTGACTACATCATGGTCATTGTCGGCCACACCGACAACATCGGTTCAGCAGACTACAATCTGCGTCTTAGCCAAAGGCGAGCTGATGCCGTCAAAGAGTGGTTGGTACGACGTTACAATGTTAACCCCGCAAGGTTGGACACCATCGGGCGGGGTGCCCAAGAATTGCTGATTCCCAGCGGCACCGTCGATGAGCAGGCGTCCAACCGCCGTGTGGAAGTGGTGCTTGTGCCCGCAAAGGCCGGCAAAAAGTAACCCGTCTTTCAACGCGGCCTCCTCGGCATGTGGCCACGCGACCATCCGGGTGAGACCAAAAACCTTGCGGCTGAGTAACCGGAGTATGTGCGCGAGTTGCGGCGGCGGTTTGACTCGTATGCCGGGCCGTAAAGCCAGTCCAGCAGCAGATCAGGTAAACGGCTTCCACCACTTTGGCGATGCTGCACATTCTTTCCTGGGCTGCACTGTGGCGGCAAAGTATCTATTGGTATGAAAACCGCGCGCCGGATATTCTGATTTCTGGCGGATCGGAGATTTGGTTATATTTAAAATTAAGCGCACAAGTGGCGGCGCAAGTGTTGTGTTTGCAAATTATATACATCCAGCAACGCCACCTTAAAGACCGCCTGAGAGGCCCGAGGCAACAAAAATAAAGCGCTTGAATTGGGTTGCTTAATGCCTATTAAATCAATGGGTTCCGCTATGGATAATTGCCTGAAATTTCAGCAGTGAACGGTCTGCGTTATTTAAAGCTGGATGTTGGTTATATGCAATAGCAGCTAAAACGCTCGGCATTTAAGGAGTTGCATTTAAGTTATTGCATTTGAGGCGCATTTTTACTGCAGAAAATTGTTTTCATCTGTAATAAAGATGAAACAAGGCTTGTGGCACATTAGATTAACCTATAGTCAAAGCGGCTGATGTGGAAAGATACATTCAAACGGCGAGGTAACTCCCGCTCGTGGGAGGGCTTGGCGCCAAAGTTCTCCCGAACCCTGCTTGCATTGGGGCTTACGGTCCTTTGCTCGCAATCCATCCACGCGGCCTCATTGATCTCAGAGCCCGTAGGTTGCGTGCGCGTCGCGATTCCTGCGCCTGCCACTGGTGAAAGCAGCCGCAAAGTTCTCGGCGTTCCCTTCAATCGGGCTAGTTTGTATCGTGCCACCATCGTTTCGGCCTCGGGCACCACACTCAAATGCGGCTCCTTAGGCTGGCAGAGCGGGCAATTCGTGCAGCCGACCCACTTCCTCAAGATGCGTTCTGGAACCAACCAGGGGCGGTATTTTCGCATCACGGCGAACACCGTGGATTCCGTCACCCTCAGCGCAACTGGGGTCACCTTCGTGGCGAAGGACTCCTTTGAAATTTTTCCTGCCCAGACTTTGGGCAGCCTCCTTGGAACCACTGCAGCGACGGTGCCGCTGCGAACAGGCGCCACGGAAGCGGAGGCAGACCTCGTGCGCCTGCGCGGTGGGACGGCGTGGGCCACCTATTTTTTCAATGGAACCCAATGGAAAACAGCCGGAAGCGACGCTTCCCAAAACGACACAGTCATCCAGCCTGAACAAGGCGTCCTGCTTGTGTGCGGCGGGACAAGCGCGGTGAACGTCAATCTTTTGGGGAACATCAGCGTCACTCAGGAAATCAGCGCGATTCCCGGCACAGGAGAGGCTTTGGTTTCGAACCGGTTCCCTCTCCCCTCAACATTAAACACCCTCGGGCTGCAATCTTTGGCGGGATGGACCAAGGGCGTAACGGCCTCCTTGGCGGATAACGTGATGAAATGGAACGGTTCTTCATGGGACATCTACTATCACACGGGCGCGCAATGGCAGATGGTGGGATCCACCACCACTCAGGACAATGCGCTGATTGGAGGCGGGGAATCCCTTTTAATCCACCGTAAAGACGGGGCCACCGGGGCCGCTGTTGCGGCGAAGACGTTGGTGCCGTTTGCCTTCAAGGCGGCTGAATAACTTCCATTTATCTCGTGGCCCAGATTTACACCCCCTTCCAACTCATGAAGAAACGCGGCCTGTTTTTTCTGATGCTCGCCGCAGGCTGCGTCGCGGCCAATGCACTGCCATCAGTCCAGGTGGCTTGGGAAGGCTCTCCCACAAAGTCTCTGTGCAACAGCGCCGGAGTGGCGCTCTCTGCTGGAAGCGCCGCTAGCGGGGATGGCGCGGTTCTTCAACTGGGTTATTATTCGTCAGGAAGTGCGGCCTCACCCTTTTTTGGGCATTTTGTGCCGCTCACCGGAGAGGGCGCCCCTGATGCGCTTTTAAATAAAACGTCCATTGGTGATTCTGGAGCTAGTAAAAATGGGGGCTTCAGTGTCAGCACCACTTTCAACGCCGATGCAACGGTGTTTCAGGGTACGCCGCCGCCGGTCGGGACGCCTTTGGTGATTCGTTTTTTTGACTCCACCTCCATCGCCAAGGCGAAGTATTACAACGAGGTTACGGGCGGGGTGAACTGGCAATGGAAGGCCCCCACTGAGGCCCCCGGCTCTTTTGTGCTCCTCTCCCTCGCCGATCCCACGCTCACCTGGCTCGGCGGCACCACAAGCAGCTTCCGCGCGACAATGCCCATCCCCCTCAGTGGCTTCACCGCTCCAGCCGCAGGCTCAGCAACCGATATAATTCCCGCAATTGTGGGTGGCGCACTGAGCCTTTCGAGTCCGGCGCGTTCGACTCCAGCTACTTATAGCGCTACAGGTCTGCCAGACGGCCTCCGGCTCAATACCACCACCGGCGCGGTGACCGGCGTTCTCACCAAACCCGGCAACTATCGCCTGATCATCACGCTGGTCAACCGGGCCGGCATTTACGAAACCCCCGTGCAATATAACATTGCCGTGGCGCCGCTTTCCGCCGGAGTGGTTGGAAGCTTTAGCGGCCAGATCGAACGTAGTGCAACTCTGAACGCCAATCTCGGTGCGGCCTTGCAGGTGACCACCACCTCACTAGGCGCCTACTCAGCCAAACTTACCGTGGGCACCAGTATTTTCACGCTCACAGGCAAACTGGGGGTCGACGCCACTGCTCCCACGCGTGCCACCCTCGAAGTCCCTATCCCGCAACTCGCATCTGGGATTAACCTCACCCTTACTTTTGACGGCGTCACGCAGACCTTCAGCGGGAGGTTGTCGAAAGGGTCGGACTCGGTGGATGTTTTTGGAGTTCAGACGTCTTCTGCCGCTAGTCTCCAGGGCTCTTACAGCTTTTACCTCCAGCAGGCGGTGGAGGCCGCCGGCAGCCCGCAGGGTTACAGTTTTGGGACGCTGACGGTAGCTCCCATCACGGGGATCACTCTGGTATATGTCACCCTTGCTGATGGCACCCGCATCAGCGCTAGCACTCTGCTTGGCAAAAGCGGTGAAGTGCTCGCCTACGCAGCTTTCCCTGCCCCTAGCGTTGGTTCGTTGCTGGCTGAATTGGCTTTGGATGCGGGTTCGCAAGCGCCCGCTAACAATATCCTTTCAGGTACTGCAGACTGGCTCAGGAAGGCCCAAAGTGGCACGGTTTACGCAGCTGGGTTCGGACCGCTTACCCTTAATGCCGTTGGGGGTACTTTCGTTCCTCCCCTCAAGGGCGGGCTTGTGATGGGGCTTGCCGCTGGCACCAAAACCACCCCTCAGAATGCGAAGCTCACCTTTACCAAGGGTGGCCTTGACACCGAGGTCCGTGAGTTCACCCGGTTAGTTGCCCTGATTAATCCCAGCAGCACAGGGGTGACAAACACCGCCACTATTGCTGCCGGAACTGTCGCCGTGACGTTGCCCCTCATCGCCACCGCTTCCGGCGCCTTTTCGGGCACCTTCACCCTTCTTGGCACCACGACTGCAACGAATCGCCCGGCGCCATTTCAGGGACAGTTTGTCACCATCAACGGCGACACTGAAGGGTACGGCTTCTTCCTGCTGCCTACGCTCACAGGAGCGAGTGTGAGTACCTCACCCAAGCTCTCCGGGCGGGTTCTGTTTGCTAAACCCTAGCGTTGCCAGTGCTAAACTTTACCGCCACTAAGATGCAAATCTCGGAATCACTAGCGAATAGGGTAATCTTTCGTGCCGCCGCTGCGCTGCGTGTGGTTTTTTTCTTCGCTCTTTTCCTAATTTTGACCTCGGACGCCACGGCTTTTCCGCCCGCGCCCTACTACACCATCTACGGCGATGTGCGCAATGAACTCGGGGCGCTCATCCCCCCCGGTGGAGCCACGATCATTTTTTCCTACAAGTCCAAGGAGGTTGCCCGCTACCCAATCACCAGAGTGGCTGGGTCGAATTACTCCTATGAAATCCGGATGCGGACCGACATGAACAGCACTGGCACGGCTGTTTACAACTCTCTAGCAGTCACTCCTGGGGTGGACTTCAGCCTGAGCGTGGACGTAGGCGGCGTCCTCTACCTTCCTATCGAACTGACCGCTAACCCGCCTAAGGTCGGCGCCCCTTCCAACAGGGTCCGAGTGGACCTGACCATCGGGTTGGACACCGACAAAGACGGCCTTCCAGACGCTTGGGAACGGGCGCTTCTCTACCGCCTAGGCTACCCTATCACCGACTTGTGGCGGATCACTCCCGGCGGGATCCTCGAGGCAGACGGGCTCACCAACCTGCAAAAATACATCGCGGGGACCTATTCTGCGGACACGTCTCAGGCATTTTACCTGAAGATAAAAGAGGCCACTGCCACCGATGTTACGCTCGAGTTTTACACCCTCACCAACAAGATTTACAGCGTGGAAAAAAGCACAGATTTGGCTACTTGGACCCCAGTGGATTTCAGCATCGGCGGCAATCCCGCTTCCTCTCTGTACACGGCCACCGGAGTGGAGGTTGTCTCCACTCAGATCCCTTGGGTCGCCGGTGAAGAGAAGGCCTTTTACCGCCTCAAAGTACGATGAAACGCTTTCTCGCCATTTTATGGACGCTTGCCCTTCTCGCGACCACCTCCCAAGCCCAGTGGTATTCTAAAACCTACAGCCTGGTGACGGGTTGGAACGCCATTTGGCTCTCTGGGGACGCCTCCCACGCCACCGTGGCCGAGTTGGTTTCAGGGGGAAGCGCTATCACAGATGTGTGGCGCTGGAACCCCAATCCGGACCAGACCCAGTTTATTCAGACACCTTCTACCCCGACGACTTCCAGCGACGAGTGGACCGTGTGGAAGCGGGATGGCACGGAGACCAAACTCACGCGCATGGTGGGCAACTCCGCCTATCTCATTCGCTCCACGAGCGCAACGAGCCTGACCATTCCCATGAGGGCTCTCCCGCCTGCGGCCACCTGGCTGCTTTCGGGCGCAAACTTCATTGGCTTCCCCGCGCTCAGTGGCGGTCAGGTGATGAGCGCCTATCTTTCAAATATGATCGCTGGAGGGAGCCGGGGGCTGCCTTCAGGGACGAAGGTATACAAATATGTGGGCGGCGATCTGAGCACCTCCAACCCGGCCTTGGTGAGCGTTGGCAGTGAGCGAATCGACCCCGACAAACCCTACTGGTTCAATTATTCCACCGTCAGCGACTTTGAGGGGCCGGTGCATTACGAGCTTCCCAGCACCGCCGGCCTTGCCTTTGGCAGAACCCTTTCGACGCAGACCCTGGGAATCACCAACAGAACCACCAGCGCCCTGACGCTGACCTTTTCCTTGGAAGCCTCCGACGCTGCCCCAGCCGGCCAGCCCTCTGTGATCGGATCGGTTCCTCTCGTCCTGCGTATATTCTCCACCGCAACAGGTGCCTATACGGAGACCCAGCTCGCCACAGGCGCCTCTTTCACCGTCAATTTAGCCGCCGCCGGAAACTCCACCGTGGAATTCGGACTATCCCGCGACGGGCTTCTGGACACCGGCATTTATGCCTCCGTTTTGAGAGTCAAGGACTCGGCCAGCTCCACGGATGTACGCCTGCCAGTGAGCGCCCAAGCGGCCTCTGCGGCGGGCTTGTGGGTCTGCGAGGTGAATGTGAACGCGGTGAGTTCCACCTCGGCGATTTCGGGGTCCGCCACCTCTATTCCACAGCCTACTCCCCAGTCCTTTCCCCTCTATTTCCTGATCCATATCGACAGCACGGGTGTGTCCCGTGTGCTCCGGCAGGCCTTTCTTGGAAAACTCACCTCGGCTGGTAACGCTCTGGGTATCACCATTCAAGAGTCTCTTATCCAGAAGGCCGCCGTTAGCGACGTGCGGCCGGTGCGCTATTTTTCTCCCACCATGCCTTACGCCACCCCTTCGGTGACGGCCACTGGCACGGCCCCCGTTGCCCTTACTTGGAGCCTCGTGCACGGATACGACGACCCAGCCAATCCTTTTGTTCACTCGTATCACCCGGATCACGACAATCTCGACGCCAAATACGCCACCAAACTCGCCGCTGGGATTGAGAGCTTCACCGTCACGCGCACCTGCAGCCTTTCCTTCACCAGCTCTCCTCCAGATGGATCAAAGGTCGTGGGCTGGGGTTCTGTAATTATTGGAGGCAATTACTCCGAAGCTATTTCCGGCATCAACCGCTCTCCCCTTTATGTGGGCGGCACTTTCAAAATGCGGCGCCTCTCGGAAATAGGCGTCATTACCAGCGTTTCCCCTTAACTCCTTCCACCCCGCTCTCCGTCTTTGCCTCCGCCACCCCTTATGAAATTCGCACCGACCATCCTTCTGCTTGCAATGGGCGCGTTATTTGCCACGGCCCAGACCTCCACGGTCCCGACCTTTTTGAGTTACCAAGGCCGCGTCACGGACAGCGCCGGAGTCCTGATTGGCAACGCCGCCCCAGTCAACCGCATCATCCAATTCAGGCTCTACACGGCCGCTTCCGGCGGGCTCGCCATTTGGGGGGAATCCCAAGTTGCAACCATTTCCGCAGGGGAGTTCAGCGTCTTGATTGGCAACGGCGCCGGTATTGCAGGCCTTAATGGCCCGTATCCTCCTGCCGCCACTCCCTATAAAACCCTCGCTGACATCATCAACTCCACCACCTCCTCGGCTCTGTATGTCGGCATCACCGTGGATGATGGAAACGCCTCCACCACAGACGTGGAAATCACTCCCCGCCAGCAATTGGTCGCCGGCGCGTTTGCCCTCCGCGCAAAAGTGGCGGAATCCGTCGCAACCTCTGCGATCACCTCAAGCATGATTGGCGTCTCGGAAGTAAGCGCCGCTGCAATCCAAACCTCGGCTGTCACGAACTTGAAAATCGCCGACGCGGCTGTCACTTCCGCCAAGATTGCCGATTCCAATATCATGGCCAGCCACCTTGCTTCCGGTGCGGTCACCGCGGCCAAAATTGACACCTCTACAGTCGGCCTTTGGTCGGTGAGCGGCACCAATATTTACCGAGCCTCGGGAAGCGTCGCCATCGGAACTTTAGGCGCATCCTTTCCTCTCACGTTCGCTGCCTCCGTAGGGGACAAAATCGCGCTTTACGGAGGAACCGCAGGCTTCGGTCATTTTGGGTTTGGCGTGCAGAGCGGCCTTCTGCAGATCCACAGTGATGCGATCACCTCTGACGTCGCCTTTGGCTACGGTACTTCTTCCAACTTCACTGAAGCCCTTCGGATCAAAGGAACTGGGTTTGTGGGAATCGGCATTACCACGCCCACTTTTCCTCTGACCTTTGCGGGCAGCGTCGGAGACAAAGTTTCGCTCTATGGTGCGGGCAACTATGGATTTGGTGTGCAGCTCAACGCCCTGCAAATTCACGGCAACACAAACGCCGACGACGTCGTCTTCGGCTACGGCACCTCGGCGAGCCTTACCGAAACGATGCGGATCAAGGGGTCTGGGTTTGTGGGAATCGGCATTACCACGCCCACTTTTCCTCTGACTTTTGCGGGCAGCGTCGGGGATAAAATTTCTCTCAATGGCGCGGGTAACTATGGATTCGGCGTGCAGTCCAACGCCCTGCAAATTCACGGCAACACAATCGCCGACGATGTGGTCTTCGGTTACGGCACTTCCGCGAGTCTCACGGAAACCATGCGGGTGAAGGGCACCGGAGTTGTCGGTATCGGGACGAGCACGCCCAGTTTCCCGCTGAGCTTCGCAAGCATCCTGGGGGACAAAATCGCACTTTGGGGTATTACCGGGAACCACTATGGATTTGGCATTCAAGGTTCCCTGCTGCAGATCCATACGGACACCAGTGGTGCTGACATTGCCTTCGGTTACGGAACTTCAGCCAGTTTCACGGAGACCATGCGCGTGCGTGGGAGCGGTCGGGTCGGCATCGGCATTAAAGCACCCCTGGCACCGCTTCATGTGTCTGGTGGCGTGGCCAATTCATTCAATCTTCAAGCCTACATCGACACCAGTGGGGCCACTAATACAAGCCAAACTCGCTCGGACCTTTCTCACTCTATCATCGCAGACAATCGCATCCGCTGCGGTGCCCTTGACGTCGTATCCGATGCCCGAATCAAGTCGATTGTAAGCCCGTCTAACAGTAAGGCGGATTTGGCCACGCTACTGCGCATCCAAATCACAGACTACAAGCATATCGATGTTCCAAATCAGGGGCAACGACCTCAGAAAAAAGTCATTGCTCAACAGATTGAACAGGTTTATCCACAGGCTGTTGGGCAGAGCAACGGCGTGGTGCCAGACATTTACCAAAAGGCTGCAATCAAGGACGGTTGGGTCGTTCTCAGGACAGATCTCAAACCTGGCCAGCGTGTCCGTATTATTACCGCCAACGATGACAGTACTTGTGAAGTACTCGAAGTCGCAGACGGCAGATTTCGCACAGAACTAAGCGGCGACACCGACAGGGCCTTTGTTTACGGGCGGGAAGTTTCTGATTTCCGCTCGGTAGACTATGACGCGATTTCGATGCTCAACGTTTCGGCCACGCAGGCCCTCTATCGGCAGCAGGAAGTCGAGCGTCAAAAGACGGAGGCGCTTAAGCAGAAGGTTATAGAATTGGAAAATAACAGTAGCCAGAAGGATGCGCGCATCTCTGCTCTGGAGGCCCGACTTGTGGCGCTCGAAAAGCTTATTGGAACCTCCAAGTAGCAGACTCCAGACAAACGTTATGGACTGGATTTTCTTCGCGCCCTTGAAACCCCACCGGAAGACGCTGTGGATGACGATCCTTGTCTTCTTTTTTGGGGCGTTCTCAAGCGTCGAAGCCCAGTACGAACTCAAGAATGGGGTCTATAACCGGCTCAGTGGTAGAATCGGATACCCGCCCTTGGGCGGGGCGACATTGCCCACAGGCAACCCGACCCTCACACCGCAGTTCGCCAACGTCGTGGAATCCTCCGCGTCGAGTAGTCTCGTTGCCGGCACCCTGGTCAACGGCACCTTAAGCGCCGGTCCGCTGGTATCGGGCACGATGGTGTCAGGCACCTTGGTCGTGAGCTCTTCAAACTACGTGTTCCCAAGCAGCCTCTACACCCTCAACGGCAGCACAGTTGGTGTGAAACTGGCTCGTTCGAGCATCGGCACGACCTTTGCCTCCGGACTACCCAGATACTGTCTCGGAGACCAGATCATCCCTCCCACAACAATCATAAATAGTCTAGGTGCATCTACATCCATTGCCTCCGGTTACTGGCGGGCCAAGCCGCTGGAAGCTGGGGAAAGCGTCACCAACCCCAGCGGCGCCTCTCCTGTGGATTACCGAGATGGAACTTCCGCAACTCTCGCCGCCCTCGTTGCTGGTGTCCTTCCTTCCTATTACTACAGCCCACATGCGAAGGCTGTTTTTGCCAACACCCCAGGCACCGTTTCTGTCACATGGGTTTCCAGTGTCCCGGATTCAACCACCAACGCTTACGTCTTTTACAAGGAAACCTTCACCGTTTCCGTTTCCTCCAACACACCGGTGCGGAATATGTTCTGGACCGAAAGGAGTTACACGGGGCCTCTGGTCAGCATCCCCTCAGGACAAATTCAGCGCGTCAATCCCGTTTACAGCAATGTCTTTCCGGAAACTGTGGCTTCAGAAATTGTTCTCGCGGGGGACGCCACCAAGACCACCACCACCGGCACGCTCAGCAATACGGCTACTCTTTTGGCTGTTGCCCAAGAGCAGAGCAAAATCCTGCGTACCCTCTGGTTTGAGAAGTTCAACGGGAAGGGCCAGCTTCATGCCTATAATCTTACCGGCCGCATCCTGATTGAGTATCTGGGTGCGGAGCGGACTGACGGCACCTTCGAGTTTCTTGGCCTGGATGTTGTCGATGTGGAGCGGTCCTTGTCGCCCATGGCCCAGAATGTGGAGTTAGGCAGCGAAATACGCGCCTTCGACGGGAGTCAACCCGACCTCAGGGACAGCCTCGTTGCCGCCCCGGTGGGAACCAGCGGCAGCGCGGATCAGGCTGCCTACTATGGCAGTGTGCTTCGTCCGGACGGCTCCATTTCCTACTATGCGGAGAAGTCCAACGACATACCTGAACGGGTCAGTTTTTACTGGTTGGAGCCTCTGCCTATCGGCATCACCATCGCGACGACAGGCGTGGGCGCTAATTCGCTCATCAACTGGCCTGTGTACCTAAACCAGTACACGCTCAATTGGCCGACTTCCGTCTCCAAGTTTGTCCAATACACAGTAGATAATGCGGGTAGTTCGGTGGACTCCGGCACGGGACTGCAATTTCAGGGCGGCAACCTGCCCCAGTTGGTGTTTCAAGATTCGGTGGAAGGCGATATGACGTTCGACACCCTCACCCAGAGGTTGATTGTGAACCTTTCCGGCGAGACCGACTTACGCAACAGGTCTTTGTTGAAGTTCACTGGCACCAACGGCGGCGTTTGGTATGTGCCGCTAATGACTCAGGGCATGGACAGCCCAACTTTGGCCTCAGATGGCTTTTTCACTTCGGGCACTGCGTACGTCGGTGAGCGGCTCACGCCACCTTCCTCCGCTTATTCCAATGCCGCGTATGTGGCGCAGGGCAATTGCTACTCTTCCCAAGCCTATATCAACCCCTTCACCAACGGAGTTCCTGCCGCCGAATTGGGTGCAGTCATCCCCGTCAACGCGGTGCCTGGTCAGTCCACGCTCTCCGTGTGGTGGTTTAAAAAAGTCCCTGCTAAGTCGGCAGAATTCAGCGACTTTTACACCCCGGCGCTGGTCAGCAATTACACGGTTGCTTATCGGGAGACGACCTCCACCACCGAGACTTTTGAGCAGACTCCGGTGGGTTGGTCCGATAACCGGGTCCTTGCTGTGGTGCCTCCGAGTGCTTCCAGTCTCCCCGCCACCAATGTGCTTGGTCCCTTCAGCACGTATTCGGTCGGCGGCTCTGCGAATTCGATCCTTAGCGGGCCTGCGACGAGCAAGACCTTCTATCCAGGAACTCCGAGCGCATCGGGACTCACCTTTTCGTTCCAGCTCTACCGACTGGATTCCTGGGCTAACAAAACCTTCAGCGCGTATGTCCAAACCAGCGCGACTTCGTCTTTTACCCCTGTCCTTTCCCAGAGCTTCGCAAGCGCCGATCAAATCTCGACTATCACTTCCGGCACCACTGCCGTCGCCGGGGTTTCTTATGCGTGGACCATCACTCCGATAGCCGGTGCTTACGCTGACTTCGCCGCGGCAGGCGCCAGTTCGGTGAGCGATCAGATTTTCAATGTCAAAATAATCGCCACCCCCACAACGTCAGCCGGGGCGGATTCACTCGCGGCAATCACCTTGGGCTTCGGTTCGAATCTGAGCGCTATCACGGGTTCCTTCGCCATCGATAATCTATCGCTCGAACTGCCTGTTCCAAAAATCATTCTCGCTTCCAACCAAGGCACGGGTTCGCTTGCCCCCTCCATTGCGAACGGCTTCATCTACAACCAGCCAGACAGGACGGCGCTCGGATACAACCCGAACGAGGAACATGCGCTGATCCTAGACGGCCGAGCCTACGCGCTGCGTGACGACCTGAACGTCTTAAGCGAGGCGACCACCTCCGGGACGCTCTTTACCTCCAAACCCAGAGTCCTCATTCAGTATACCGACCCCGTGGACAACCGTCCGGCGATGGCTGTGTACAAAGTGGAGCGCGTAGACGACTTCCACAAGTTTGACTATAATGTGACAGCGGGCACCATTTTGAACGGCCTAGCTCCCATGCCGCTGCCGCTCCTCCCTCTGCCCCTCGATCCGGTGACAGGGCTCTGCAAAAACACGGAGGTGGATCCCGGAGCTGCTTTCCATGTTGCGCCTTTCGTGGATGTCACTGCTGCGACGGGTTCCCCTGCGGTCTATGCCGCTTTCACCTACAAGGATCGCAAGGGCTACAACTGGATTTACCGCGGCCCTCACAGCGCAGAAAAATCTCCTGCGCTGGGCATGAGCTACTATTACACCATGCGCTCGGAATTCGTATTCCCAGCACTGAGCACCCAACCCGCAGTGGGAACGCTCCTGCCCTATTTGCGGCCCACGGATGAGTCCGGCGTCTATGTGGGGGATCCCGTCACCGGTTCGCCTCTCACGGTGGTTTACCGGCCCGCGTGGCCCGATTACCCGCCCACGTTAAGCGTTGGCGAAACACTCGCCCTTCCCAAGACTGGGTTGCCCGGAGTGCGCGGGCAGAGTAGTGCGCGGGTTCTGTATCAGCAATCCATTGCGCTGAGCGGCACACTTGCAACCAGCGCCACGCTTTTCGACCCAACCCGCGCCAAAACAGTGCTCCTCAACGCGTCGGGCGTCGGACTCTCGGCCCTGCCGGCTTCGCTTAAAACAACGGTGGACCAAGGTAAAACATACTTTCAACTCGCCCAACCACACATTCAAAAACGCATCTATTTCAACCCGCAACTCGGCAACAAGGGAGGCTTGGTGCTCGCCGGTGAATTTGTTGATGTAGTTGCCGGTGAGAATTATCTGAACCTTAATACGCTTAGTCCCGCCGAAGCCTTGGCCCTCAAGGCACTGGTGTCCAAAACCGACGCGGACTTTAGCAAATGGGGCGCGGCCATCGACGCGCTTTCCACCCGGATGCAGACCTTTGTGAAAAGCCCAACCAAGGCCGACACCTACATCCCAGATTCCAATCAGGATGTCGTTGTCAACGGAGTCACTCTGCCGCAGGTCTCCAGTTCCAACACGGCGGTGGACAGTTACGCTCTTACGGCGCTCGGTAAGGGCTCGGGATATGTCACCCTGCTTTTTGGAGACGGCACAGCCTTCACCCCAGAGGGCGAACCTGTATCAATGCAGGTCGTTAAAGTCGTTAACAGCCTGTACAAGGGCGACTTGAAAGCCCTCCTCGCCAGCAATCCCTTGGATGAGCAGGCCACCCTGCGGCATAGCGGCGACTTTGCCGCGCACCCGGAATACTACGATTTCCAGTGGCGCTATTCCACAAGCTCCACCACGCCTCCCGTCTATTCGTATGGGGTGCAACGGGCGCTGGGAGTCAGCGGCGGCAATAACCAGTGGAATATCCTAGCGAGCCCCACCGCGGCACCTTCAGTGAATGCGCCGCTCACCTATTCCGCGAGCGCCTCGGGGTTCCCTTATTCGCTTTCTACTAATAGCGCAGAGTACGACAACAGCTCCGGATTGCCGGGAAAGGTGCTGCTGAATACAGGCTCCCTCACCTGTTTGGGCGCTGTTCCAAGCCAGATTTTTTTCAGTGCTCAACTCTCTGATGCCGATGGATTTGTGCTGTATGTAAACAACACTCCCGCGCTCGCCTACAACCTTCCCACCGGCGTCACTTCTCCGGGAGATCTCCCCATCACCAGTGCGCGTGTCGGCCTCGTGTCCGACGGCGATGGACTGGATCGGCAGTTCGAAGTCGATCCCAAGTATTTCCAAGTGGGCGCTAATCGCATCGAAGTGGCCCTTTATTCTTCTTCTGCAGCGCCGAGTGCCTCCGCCTTGATAGATTTCCGTATACACCTGCCCTCCAAAACGGACTTGGTAACGGTGGTAGGCTCTCCTTGGATCGCCACCTCTGGGACGCTCACCAACATCGTTGTGTTGGGAGGTTCCGCCGGCACGCCTCTGGGTAACCCGCTCTTGGTCTTCAGTGACGCTTTCTTTACGATGCGCTACAAGGCTAAGGCGGGAATCGGAATGGTGACGGGCTCCTCGGATACGGACTGGAGCGAATGGGTTGAACCAGTCTTTCTAGCAAGTTGGGTGAAACGCGTGCTGGACGGGATTAATCCCTTCAACCAACGCACCACGGATTTAAAGAATAACGCAATCAGCACCGACGTGAATGTTCTGACGCAAGCCGGCAAACGCTGGGAAGGGGATGTCGCGCTAAGTCTCGGCAGCATTAACAACTTCGGACTCATCGAAATTTACGAGACGGTTCTCAACAGGGTAAAGACGCAAAGCATCGACGCCAATGTGACCACGGATTCCGTGAATAACACGCTGCTCCTGGCCGCCGGCTACCTCAGCGATCTCTACATGCTCATGGGAAATGAGGCGGCCGACGATGCGGCTAATCCGACAATCCAAATTGACGGACAAACCGGCGCTCAACAGGTTAGTTCTTCCCGCTTTTCCTTCGAGGGTCAGGTCCCCACGTTGCTCGACGAGACGCTCGCCTTATGGCGTGGGCGCGACGATGTCGCCACCACCACAAAGGTCGCTCCTGCCTACAATCGCCTCTACTGGAACTACATCAATGGAATCAACTCCGGCGAACCCATCTACGCGGTTAATTACAACATCAAGGAAAAATCTGGGGTTGCGGGCGACGGTGTGATTGATGCGAGCGACGCCCAAAGTGCGTTCCCCCAAGGCCACGGAGATGCCTATGGCCATTACCTCACTGCCCTTAAAGTTTATTACAAGCTGGTGACCAACGACACCTTCACTTGGGTGCCAAGCTCCGAGACAGTCGCTGTGCTCGGACAGTCTGTGCAGGTGGACTATCAGGACGAACGCAAGTTTGCCACTGCGGCGGCCGCCCTTGCAAAAGCGGGCTGCATGTCCCTTTCCCTCACCGCTCGAAAGAATTTTCAGGATAGCGACACCGCAGGGTGGTCCTCTTTTACGGAAGCAAAAGTAAACAGCAGCACCGGTATCACACGGTATTGGGGCACTGACGAATGGGCCGCTCGTTCCTATCAGGGCGCGTACTTCAATTGGGTCAGCGCCAATGCAATGCTGCCTGTGGTTGATGCCGTCCACGAGGGCATCGCAAAAATTGACCGCACCACCGTTCCTGAACTCGCCGAAATCGCCACAACCGCTGCCGAAATTTTCACCATCTCCGTCGGCCTTCAGGCGAATATCAATCCGTTGGGCTTGGCCGCAGATTCGATGACTTTCGATATCTCGCCCAGCGAGTTGGCCGCGGGGAAAACGCACTTTGAGCAGATTTACGATCGCGCGGTGCAGGCCGGAGTTAACGCGAAAGAATCCTTCCTCCGTGCAGGCCAGATGGACGCTCTACTCCGCCAGCAAGCCAACAGCGTCGATAACTACGCCGATGAGATCGCCAAGCAGGAATCCACCTACCAGTACAAGCTCATCAACCTCTTCGGAACTCCGTATGCCGGAGACATCGGAGTGGGTGCCCTCTACGCTCAGGACTATGTGGGGCCGGATCTCTACCATGCCTTCTTCATTAACAAACCTTCGGATTTGGTCAATACGACCAACGACGTTACTGTTA
Source organism: Opitutus sp. GAS368 (assembly GCA_943329925.2). Classification (GTDB taxonomy): domain Bacteria; phylum Verrucomicrobiota; class Verrucomicrobiia; order Chthoniobacterales; family Chthoniobacteraceae; genus Chth-196. The sequence goes on along the minus strand of CALQFT020000043.1, from coordinate 1,275 downwards.
ACTTCAGGGAGCCTGTAAATGTCGCATCCTTCACCACTTGGAACTTGGATAAGGTTTATACACGCGTCAATACACCCGCCCAATACACCACGCGCTCCTTTAAAATTTCCAAGTTCAGCCTCGGTCAATTTTCCACCTCCGCGATGGGTACTCGCCAACAAACGGGCAAGATCCAGTCTGCCCTATTGGACTGTTATCAGGCGCAGGTGAACCTCCGCGAGTCGGTCAATACGTTCAACAACTTCAAAAAACGTTTCGACCGAGACTACCAGTTGTACTCGGAAATGATCAGCGGTTTCAACACCGCCACCGCCAATGCCAATGCCAAAAGTGCGAAGGCTGCAGAGATCTCAAACTCTTCTTTTAATATCACCCTCGCCGCCGCCGGCTTTGGCCTCACGGCTGATTACGTGTCCGCGCTCTCCACCGCCTTTGCAGAAGCCGCGCCCACAAGCATCGGCTTCTCCAATGACGTGACCTCCGTAGTGCGCTCCTTCGCCCTTTTCGGCGGCGCCACAGCCTCCTACGCCCGCGCGCTGCTTGGACTCGCAACGGAAACCAAGGCGGCGCTGATGGATGCCAAAGCTGCCGACCTTGAAGGCCAGGCGCAGGCTTACATCGATAATTTCAACACGGAAACGGCCAATAAACAGCACGTCGCAGAATTTGAGCATCTCTACTCCCAGATGCTCTCGACCGCCTTCGACATGAACCGCCGGCTCACGGAGCTCCAACAAGCCACCGAACGAGTCTCCCAAATCTACGGGGCGGCCAATCAAGTCATCTCAGAACGCACGGCATTTCGCACCCGAGCGGCCGCCGTGGTCCAAGGCTACCGCACCCGCGACGTTGTCTATCGGAACCTCCGCAACGAACAACTCGCGCAATATTCCGCCTTGTTCGACCTAGCCCAGACCTACACCTACTGCGCGGTGAAGGCCTACGACTACGAAACTGGTCTACTCAAAACCGCCTCGGGGAGAAACTTCATCAGTGCGATCATTTCTAACTGGAGCATCGGCGAGTTTTCCGGCCAAAATCCAATCAGCGCTAAACTCGGAGACCCCGGCCTCGCAGGAGTACTGGCGTCAGTGCGCGACGACTGGGCAATTGCCAAAGGGCGCCTGGGCTTCAACAACCCCGATCGCAACGGCACCCTCTTCTCCCTGCGCCAAGAGCTCTTCCGCATCCGCACCGACCAGGCTTCCACCGAAGACAACACGCTGTGGAAGCAGGTGCTCCAGCAGAAGATGATGAGCAATGTGCTCAACGATT
>CALQFT020000042.1 GCA_943329925.2 Opitutus sp. GAS368 | reverse complement strand
TCGAAGGCGCACTGCCGCCGCGTGTCGAGCAAGCCCAATCAGGCGCGACGCTTCCCCTGCGCGCTCAACAAATCCACCTGCTCATTGCCTCCTGCCTGCTTAAGGAAGCTAGCCCCAAAGAAGCCGCCGCATACCTTTCCAAAGTCCGCCAACTTCTCGATCCCCAAAATCAAACGCGCGCAGCCGCACTGCAATTCCGCGCTCTAATAGACGGCGAATCCTTTGAGCAAGCCATTCAACTCTATCAAACCGACGCCACTCGCCTCACCGATTCGCGCTATTTACTAACCACCCAAACCCTCCTGCTAAAGCTCGGAGACGCGCTTTTGGAACGTGGACTGAACCGTCAAGCACTGGTCGCGTTGCGGCAGATCAGGCCGTTTGAAAAAATCCTGCAGCTTCAGGACGCCGCCCTTGCCGCTCGATTCACGCAAGCAATATCCCAGGAAACTCGACGCCAACCGGAGATCGCCAACAGCCTTCAATCTGACCCGGCTTTCATTGAATCTCATACCGAATTACAGGCCTTCCGCGCGCTCCAAAACTTTGACCTCTCCGTGCATCTACGCCAAGCGGCAGCCTATCAGGCGCTCCAACGCCCGAGAGAAGCCGCACTTGTTTTGGAACAATCACTGGCTGGTTGCAGCCAAGGTGCTCTGCTCGATGGTGCCATCATTTCGTTGGTGCAATGCTGGTGCGAACTGGAGCGCTGGGAAAAAGCACTCTCCCTCACCTCTCGATTTCTGCAGAACATCCCACAGAACGTCCCACAGAACGCCAAGCAACGCTCCGCTCTGACCTACTTTAAGGGACTATCGGAACAAAAATCGGGCCTTTACGCAGAGAGTCTCCGCACCTTGGACTCGCTTTCACAAGTCCGCCCGCAACAGGAATCCGAGCTACGCGCCGAATTTGCGGCCGCATTTACGCAATTGCTAGCCGACCACCCAAACGACGCCGCCACGCGTTTTCGCCTCTACCTTACCCGGCATCCCAAGCACGTCCTCGCCGAAGATGCCTCACGGTGGCTCTGTGTGGCTTTGGGCTTCGATAAACAGCACGCCGCGTGTCGCACTGCCGCCGACGACTACGTCGTGCGTTTTCCGGAGGGCGAGGCCATCCCTCTAGTGCTCTTGCAAAAAGCGCGCTCCACTTTCGCTCTCAAACTTCAATCCCAAGCCGAGGCTGAGCTTCACTCCTGGCTGACTCGTTTCCCCCAAAACGATCTCAAGGGAGAAGCCGCCCTGATGCTTGGTGATCTTTTATCCGCAAAAAATGACACAGGCGCCGCGCTTGCCAGCTTCGCCCAAATCCCCCTCACGCAGCCCCGTCCTTTTGAGGAAGGCTTCTTCAAAACCGCAAAGCTTCTCCAACAAACCCAGCAATTTCCCCGGCTGTACGCGCATCTGCTGCATTTTCCATACCAACGTCCGGAAAGCCCACGACTGGCCGAGGCCGTTCTTTGGGCTGCCAAATCAGCCGAGTCCCCCGATTCGGGCGCTCCAACTCATTCCGCGCAAGAACTGCCATTCGACGTGCTTCGACGCCTCGGTAACAATCCGGCGGCAGAGGGAATCGAGGGCATCTTTGACCCACTGAGCAAACAGAATTCGACACCCGAACTTCGTGCCGCCTTGCTACATCGCCTCACGCTTGCTCACACAGAAGCAAGCCAGTCAGGCAACCTGTGTCTTAGCCGCAGGCTTCTTTGGGCCATCGGCCGCGCCCAGCTTCAAGCCAATCCCACAGAGGCCCAAGCCGCCCTCCTGGGCGCCGCCGACAAGGCGCCTCCAGATTCCACGAGCCCACGCCTTCTCGCGGACTTCGCTGATGCACTCGCCGCCGCAAACCATCCCAATGAGGCTAAACTCCTTTGGCTGGATCTTATTAAGTGGCATCCTGTAGCCGCTCAAAAAGACCGCGCCTTCGCATTTTTAGCCGCCTCGGCTGTTGCCGCTGGGGACAAAAACTCCGCCTTGGGATGGATAATGCGCTTCCAAAAAGAATGCGGCAAATCCCCTCTCTCCGGCTCAATTTTACTGACCAAAGCCCATCTCCAAGAAGCCTCAGGAAACCCTAAAGCAGCCCGGCAAACCTTGGACGCACTGCTCAAAGAACGCGCCATCACCGCCGAATTCAAGGCGGACGCTCTCCTGTTACTTGCGGATTCACACATGCGTTCACGGGATCCGCACACAGCCATTCCTTACTACCAAAGAGTGTACGTTCTTTATACGCGCTGGCCGGAGCGCGTTGCGAAAGCTTATCTGCGAAGCGGCGAAGCCTTCGAGGCGCTAGGCGACGTTCCCGCGGCGCGGCGCACCTATCAGGAAATGCTCGCCTCAACCCTGCCGCGACTCGCAGAGGCACAGACCCGCCTCGATTTCTTGGAGGGACTCGAATGAATACCAAACACCAAACGCTCGCCATTCTACTCGCGATCCTCACCTCATTCAACGAGGCCTGCGCCGATCTCCTCACGCTCAAGGACGGCCAACAGCGCGTCGGCTACATCGCCGGTCAGATCGAGAACGCCTTGCTACTCGAAGTCCAACCCGTGCCGACTCTACCTTCCGTGCAATTGCGCTTCCCGATTGCACAAGTCGCCTCACTCAAATTTGAAAAAAATCCCGCCCTAACCGAGCTCCTCCGACTCGCTGAAGCAGGCGACTCCCCCACCCTCCCCGCATTGTGGGAACGCTTCAAGCCACTCCTCAAAAACCCTGACTCTCCCAGCGCCGCAATCGGCCTTCGCTACGGACTTCTGCTGCTTAACACCCAGTCACCAAGCTCGCTGGATGCCGCGTTGACTCTCTTTTCCCAGCTCGCGGCCGACTCCCCAACCCCAGCCGAACGGGACGCCGCTCTCCAAGGTACTCTCCGAGCACTTCTTTGCCTTGGGCGAATCCTACCCGCACACACTCAAGCCAGCGAGATCCTCAAAAAGCCGACCTCCGCTCCGCTCGCATCCGAGGCCAATCTAACGCTGGCGACATTGGCAGATTCAGACTTCCGTAACTTTCTTGAGAAAAATCCACGCTGGCAGGAAGACCCCTTTGCCCAACCCGAATACCACACGCTTTACCACAAAGCCCTTGATCTTTACCTCACCGCAGCGCTGCTGCCTGACGCTCCGCCAGAGCTTGCCCAGCGTGCTCTTCTGGGGGCACTGGGAATCCATCGGCTGTGTAAAGACCTCCTTTCAACAGCGGAGATCGCCCGCGACCTGATCGTATTTTTTCCTGGCACCACAGCCTCCCAAACGGCCACTGCGGTTCTCCAATCCCTGCCGACATCTCTCCCTAACCCCGATCTCCCTAAAATGACGCCCCCCCGTACCTCGTCCAAATCTCCAAGTGAGCCCATTGAAAATGCTCCTAAATCCGAATACCAAAACAACACACAAAATGCAAAAGCGACTGATTCTACCGCTGCTTCTACTACTACCCATAAACGGAAACGCAGCCGATCTGGAACACAGCAAGACGCTGCTGGACCTCTACCGTGACGGGGGGCCGATCATGCACCTCATTGCCCTCTGCTCCGTAGCGGCCCTCTCCTTGGCCGCCTACTGCTTCATCAGCCTGCGCAAAAGCCGGATGCTTCCCCCTTTACTGGTCTCCGAGCTCAACACTTTTCTTTCGCAGAAGCAATTAAGAGAAGCCTACGAACACTGCTCGACGCATCCCGGTCCGCTGACCCACAGCCTTGCCAACGCCCTTATCAAGGCCAATTACGAGCGTGACATGTACAATAAAACCGCCATGGAAAATGCACTGGCAGATGAATGTTTCCGTGCTGAAACCAGACTCATGGTCACCGTCAATTACTTCAATACCCTCGCGGTTCTGGCACCCATGATCGGTTTGCTGGGTACCGTCTCCGGAATGATCAACAGCTTCGGAGCACTCACCGCAGGAAGGGCGGAGGCGGCCGATCTTGCAAAAGGCATCGGCGAAGCACTCGTAGCCACAGGCGGGGGACTTCTGCTCGCAATCCCCTCGATGTTCCTCTACTTCCATTTCCGTGGTTCGGTTTCCTCTAACATGGCGGATATCCACGCAGCGCTTTCCCACATGCTCGACCGATTCACTGGCGAAGCCCACGGCACGCCACCTTCGACGCACAATCCCACCGTGCTTGCGACACTCTAACGCCATGTCCTCATCCACGACCCGCCGCCAGTTACGCCGTATACCACACGAGGAGGTCGGCCTCCAAATCGCGCCAATGATTGATGTGACCCTCCTTCTCCTTTTCTTTTTCATGCTCTCAGGAAAACTGACCCGCAGCGCAAAACTCATGCGCATCAACGTCCCCACCGCCGCGGCCGCCCACGACACACCCGCCTCCTCTCCTCGGGATGTCATCAACATCGATGCCTCAGGCCGTTACTTCGCTGGCGAACACGCCCTTAATTCCGACGAACTCGCCGCCCATCTGCGCGCACGCTTTCATAACGCTCCTCCGTTGAAACTTCAGGTTCGTGCCGACGCCTCCACGCCCGCGGCTAAAATTAAAAACCTCATGCACCTTGCCGCAGAGGCCGGAGCCCTTGAGGTCGTTTACGGAGTCCGCACCCAATGAAGCGCTCAGAACATCCCCAAGTGGAACTGCAAATTGCCCCGCTCATCGATGTATGCTTCCTACTCCTATTTTTCTACATCCTCACCTCCAAACCTACCGTGCCGGAAAAAGACCTGTCCGTTTCACTACCAGGTACGGCCCAACAAGATGCGCCACTCATAATCCCTGATGAACAACGCATTGAAATTCTCGAATCGGGCCAAATTATACTGAATCAAGAACCGCTCGATACCGTTGCCAGTAGAGATCTGCCCCAATTGCACGCCCTGCTGCGCCGCCTTGTCCTAAGTGCTGCGGCCAACAAGACCACCGCCCTAGTCACCCTCGACGCCCACGACAGTGCCAAACATCAACGCCTTGTCGACGTACTCAACGCCTGCGCAAAGGCCGGTGTCGGCGCGGTCACTTTTGCAGACTCACTGGAGGCCCAAAATTGAACTCCGCTCCGACCCAAAAACACGAACGCCGTAGTCAGCGCCGAAAGCTGATTGTCTCCATTCTCGCAGCCAGTCTTGCAATTCACGCAGGCGCGGCGCTTCTGGCCGGCGCTTGGATCGTCGCGCGCCATTTCGCAAACCCTGCACCGAAGCCCGAACCCGTGCTCAAAGCCGTCCCACCGGCGCCACCTCCCGCGACCGAACACGACCAGCGGCTCAATGCGGCAGCGCTGGAAGGGTGCCCGGCAAAATCCACAGCCGCCAACCGACTCCAGAGCGCAAGGCTTGCGCCCATCGCCCTGCCCGCACTTCCCAAGTTACCCGACGCACCCGTGCTGCCGCTCAACGCGGCGGACCTCTCCGCGACAGCGTTTCTTTCCAGCGCACTCGCCGACGTCGATGGAACCGGTGCGAACGTCGGCAAAGGATCCAACGGATCAGGTTCTGGCCCGGGCGTGAATTTTCTCGGCGTTCAAACCAATGCCAAGCGCATCGTGCTCATGTACGACATTTCCAAAACCGTCGCCAACGCCGCCACTAAAGTCGGTGTTCCCATGGAAAGCATCCGCACCGAGACGGAACGTCTCATCGCTGGGCTGAGCGTAAACACCCGCTTCACTCTAGTGGAGTTCGCCCGCAACTACGCGTTTTTCAAACCCGAACTGGTCTCCTCCACAACAGCCAACCGGACTGCCGCAACCCAGTGGCTAGCGGGCTACTTCGCTACCACAGGATCCATTCCCCATGGCGTACCCGGGCTGGTCTCGGGCAGTCCCGGCTTTTTGGTTGCTCTGGAGGCCGTATTCAAACTGCTTCCCGACGCCGTTTTCATCCTCTCGGATGGAAGCATGCAACGGGGAACAGGAACCGCTTCGACCATTCCCCTGCCTGAAATTGAAAAGACACTTTCCGACCTGCAATCCACACTCCCCCAACGGGCAAAAATCTATTTTATCGGGGTGGGCGCCAGCCCTGAAACTGAACACGGACTGCGTCGTATTCTCGCAAATACAGGTGGTGCCTATTCCGTGTTGAAACCGTAAACACGAGTTCAATGTGGTTCCAAATCAATTAAAGAAAAATTGAAATGGCATGAATTAGCACCCCCACCAACCCGCCAATAAGAGTGCCGTTGATCCGGATAAACTGCAAATCTGCACCCACTTCCAATTCCAACTTTTCACTCAATTCACGCCCGTCCCAAGCCCTCATCCTCTCTTCAATCATGTGGCCGAAGCTGTGCCTGTGCTTTTCCACGATTCCCGCTAACGCACCACGCAGCCAAACATTCAACTTGTCCACAAAAGCGGGGTCTTCCTGAATCGTCCCCACTCCATCAAAAAGCATCATTTCCAATCTTGCCCGCAAGCCGGAATCAGGCTGCGCTGCCTTTTCCAGCCAAAGCCGGATTTCACCCCAAATGTTAGCCGCATAACTGCGCACCGCCGGATTGGAAAGCAACTCGCGCTTCAACTCCTCCCCCTTAGCCGCATACTCCGGCGAGGCCTTGAGATCAGCCACTAATTGCGCCACCCGTGCCGCGAAGCGTTTTCTCACGGGGTGCTCCCTATCCGTCCCTGCGGAGCGCAAAAGTTCCTGCACTTTTCCGATGAGCTTACCCGCAATCCACTCGGCAATCGGCGCCTTAAACCCCTTGAGGGAAATCCCTAAAACATCGTCAGGCAAGGGCACTTCCCTTTCAATACTCTGCTGGATCGCCTCCTGATGTTCTGTAAGCAGGCGACCGGCTTGCTGGAGGACTTCGTCCAAGAGGACCTCATGCTTACCTCCTGCTGTCAGGATTTCCAGAATCCGGCCACCCAACGGCGCAATGGGCAGGGCATAAATCTGGCGTTCCAACTGGATTTGAATCAACCCAGACATCTCCTCCTGATCCAACGACTGCAAAATACGAGGCACCAACTGGCATAAATTCTCGGCCAACTTCGGGGCGGCATCTTTCACCCACCCCAACGCCAACACCACAAGATCCATTTGCCCCAACCGCTTCCGTACAACCTCCTGGCTTAAAAAATTCTCCACCACAAACTCCCCCAGCGTTTTGGCGATCTCCTCCTTGCGTGTTGGTAAAATGGCAGTGTGCGGAATGGGCAAGCCGAAAGGGTGCCGGAACAAGGCCACCACGGCGAACCAGTCGGCTAGCGCGCCCACCATTGCGGCCTCCGCAAATGCTTGCAACCAACTCAATGCTGGCACCGCAGGCTGCCCCAAGCGCGCTACGACGAAGAGTGCGACCATCAACAAGAAGAGCAGCGAGGCCACACGCTTGATACGCGAAAGACGCCGCTGTTTGACAACCGTGGTGGTGGATGAGGAAACGGCGTTCATGGCAAAATCACAAGACAACTCCCGACAACTCCCTCAGTATAACACAGCACAGCAGCAGCCCTCACATGCAAGTAAGGAATTTCACCCGCACCCAAGGCCTCGCTCATGGCAAAAGTCACAAGCCAGCTACGACTTGACTCTAACCCGCTGATCTCTAGAAAAACCGGTCCGCGTCTAGTCCGCGTCTATTGCTTGCCGTGAAGACGGGCCTGGAATTCTTTGTCGCTCAGTGCCAGCAACTCATCGTAATGGGCCCCTCTAATGAGCTCCATTTCCAGCATGGTTTTCACCAAAGTCTCCTTTGTCGGCCGATTATCCATCTGTTCCCCAAAGAGCAGAACCATCAACGTTTTCCCAACGATATTCATTAAAATCCCGAACAAAACCAACCCCAGCAACATGGTAAATCCGGCTAAAAAACGCCCCCCAAAAGTAACTGGATACATATCGCCGTAACCGGTTGTCGTTAGCGTTACGATACACCACCACATCGCGGCCGGTATCGAAGTGAAAAATTGTTTGTCCGTCGGAATTGGATTTCCCCCAACTGGATCTTGCGGAACAAACTTACGATCCGCATCTGGAAGATCCTTAGAAGCCGGATCAGCAGCCAATTTGGCATCCAAAATCGTTTGCCCCTGCTCCAACGCTTCCTTTGAATAGTAGCCGCCTTCCACGTAATACATCAAAGTACTGGAAATCATCATTACCGAGAACAATGCAATCAAATAAATCCTGAGATTTGAAATAATCGGATTTGAATTCTCTAACTTAGCTTTACTGGTTATTTGCTGCAGAGCGACCCTGGCCATTTTAAGCACACGCAGGACCCTCACAACGCGCAGCAAACGAAACACCTTCGCCCCCTGCAGCGCGGTAAGGTTTAATATCATCAAATAACTTGGAAGAATGGATATCAAATCAACTAAGCCCCAAAAACTAAAAATATAACCAATTCGATTTTCGGAAAAATAAAAATTCGCGATATAGTCCAATGTAAAAAAACACACAGCTATAATTTCTACCATCCAAAACAACCCTGGATTATTTGACGCAAATGGCTCCACTGTTTCCATTGCCATCGATAAACAGGAACCAAAGATCAAAAAGTTAAGGACTCCCTGCCAACGCAAAAACAAGGGATGACTCGGATCCGTGAACATTTCACGCAGGATGTGCTCTTTGGTGGGCTTAATTTCTTCAGTAATCATCTTTAGGGGGTCCCTCAAGGGAGTGTTTCAATCTCTGGAGCACATAGCAACCATTGTGCCATCTGCGTAGATTGCATCCGCACAAGAAAAGCGTTCAGATTGAATCCTCCCTTTCTTTTCAAAGCGCGGAGCCCAAGTTTAAACCACTTCCTAAGCCGCTTAACGTGTCGCTTTTTTCCCAATCACGCGCCAAATCACCTCGTTTTTCCCAAACATCGCGGGTATCCAGGGCGGATCATAGTAAGCAAACTCCGGCTCCCCCTCTAATTGCCACTCGCTGCCGTCTAAAGCAGCCCGAATTTCACCAACAGCCGCCGCCCTCGCCGCCGCTGTGCGTCCACCGCGCATCCGCACCGAGGCAAAGGTCCCAGCCACACGAGCCGCCAACTCTACCGAAGGATCCACAGGATTTGGCGCGGTCTGTGACGTCATGCCAAGGGGGAGCACAAACGCCATTCGCTCTCCTGCCTCAACTTTACGATACAGAACAGGGGTAGTCATTGGAATGGCCTGGGCGTCGGCATTTCCTTTTGCAATAAAACGAAAAAGACGCCTGAAGCTTCCATCTTTTCCCTGCGACTCAGACGCCGCCGCTGTCTGGGCAAGCATTAACTCTGGGTATTCCCTAATCTCCACACGCCCCTGTAACGCGCGGACCGCATAACCTGCAGATGGATAACCGGCTCGCGTGAGTGTGCAAGCAGAGAACACCAAAAGCACTAAACTGATCAAAGCAATAACGGCCACCATTTTCGGGTATGCAAACATCAGCGAGAGATACTGGCAATAAGCATCACTCGACACTTAAATTCGACTAAAGTTTCACAACTATTTTCGATTAAACTGCCCCTCAGCGCTTCCTTAACGTTTCACACGCCCGCTAACCGAGATTGTCTCGCATTCTGCCCCGCGGGCGGCGCTAATAATCAACAATGAACCTCTCCCGCCGCAGCTTCGTTCAAACCCTCACCTCAGGCGCACTCGCATCCCTTGCCTGTCCCATGTTGCCCCCCACGGCCTGCGCCCTTTCCCCCCGCCCAACGGCCTTGGGCATGGATAATTTTGCCGTCCGCGCGATGGGCTGGAACGCTTTTGAACTCATCCAGTACGCAGCCAAACTCAAGCTCGACACCCTATTTCTCTCCGACATCGACTGCCTGCCTTCTTTGGAGGACAACGCCCTTAAGGAAGTCAAAGCGCAGGCCGACGCGGCCCAACTGCTCCTATACACAGGCTCCTGGAGCATCTGCCCGACCTCCGTTCGGTTCAAACCCAAATGGGGTACTGCCGAAGAGCATTTGCGCACGGGCATCCGGGTTTCCAAGGCCTTGGGCTCGCCCGTGTTTCGAGTGATTCTGGGCGGCATGGATGATCGCAAAACTCCCGGCGGGATCAATGCACGGATCGAAGATACCGTAAAAGTGCTTAAAGCGTGCAAAGGAGCGGCAATGGATGCCGGAATAAAAATTTCGGTCGAAAACCATGCCGGCGATATGCATTCCTGGGAATTGATTCATTTAATCGAAAAAGCGGGTCCCGATTTCGTCGGCGTCAACATCGACTCAGGCAATGCAGCATGGACGCTAGAAGATCCGTTAGATTTGCTGGAACGCCTCGGGCCTTACACGAATTGTTCCAGCCTGCGTGATGATATGATTTGGAACTACGAGGACGGAGCGGTGGTCCAATGGACGGCCATTGGCGAAGGCTTGGTGAATTGGGAAGCTTATATGAATCGGTGGCGGGTGCTTTGCCCCGATGTTCCGTTTCAAATCGAAACAATCTCCGGTTTCTCGAAGCAATTTCCGTACAAAAAGGAAGGTTTTTGGGACCATTACGACAAGCATCCGGAGGTGCTTGCAAAATTTGAAGCCCTCGCCGCAAAAGGGCACGCCTTACCCTCGTTTAAGCCGGCCCCGGATCTTGATAAAAAGCAGGCTGAACAAACCTACCAACTGGCCGAGTTGGAACGCAGCATCGCCTATTGCCGAAATACTTTAGGCTTGGGGCGCAAGGCCGTCTGATTTCCAAAGCGACGCCCGCTCCTCCTCCAGGTCAACCTCCGGACCCCTTTCCACTTTGCGACGGATTCTGAGCGAAAACGATGACCTGCGGCACACTCGTTTTTACCGCCTCCAACCTTCGTAGAAATGCTCGAAATGCGAAGCACACTTTCTCGCGTAAACCTACGGCGCATAAGCAAGCCGCACCCCTGTGTTGAACCTTTGATCAGCACACCGGAAGCACGGCTGTTTTTAGGCGCTTTCAGGCAAAAAGGTGGGAAACGCGATGCCTTGAGCCGGCGGGCGTTCCCCGAGCACTTGGGCCACGTGCAGTTCAATATTACGCGCCCCCCAGCCGTAGAGCGCCCGCACCAATTCGGATTCCACGCAGGGCAGCAAGGCCACTGTGCCTTGGCCACGGCGGGTGTCGAGGGCACACCACATTAACGCCAGGGCAGCAGCTTGATGCGTGGCGATCCCAGGACCGAGCATACCCCAGTCCGGATGCTGACTTGAGACAAGAACCCCGGCGATTTCTCCCCCCACCTCTTCAAAGATCCACACGGTCCAAGCGCCCACGCTATTTTGGAGAAAAAACTCAAAATCCTTTTGCCGCCGGATCCCCTGCAATGAAAATTCAAAATCCGCTATCCGTCTGGCCTCGTACGGACTGGCGATACGCACCTGCCCCACCCCGGGCGGCGACGCGCTGGCCAATCCCGTAATCGGCACCTCAATAAAAAGATCCTGATAAAGGGTGTGCGGCACAAAACCCATGCGACTGTAGAGCGAGAAGGACTCCAAGTTCAACAGACTCGACACCAAACGAAGCGGCTTACCGAGTTCACGCGCCCGATCCACCGCGCGGTTGAGGAAAGAACGCGCTATGCCGCGCCCCGCAAATTCGGGCTCCACCGCGACGATTCCAACCCCGACATGCGTCTCACGCGGATGCAGAAAACAAACCCCCACAAGCCTTCCATTTTGGTCGAATGCCGCCACCGAATCTCCCGGATCAAGCGCTTCATAAACCTGTGGAAAGAGCAAAAATGGCGCGCAACTTTCACCGAAACGAGCCCCCTGCCTCAAGCGCGTCTCATACCAGTGGACTAAAGAACGATGGATCAAGGCCGCTGCATCCGCATGCGCCGTGGGCTCAAGAATGGAAAAGGAAATGCCGGGGATCATTACCAAGTCAACATACCTTGGGAGATCCATGGGATGAAGAAAGAATAGAAGGATATCCGAGATTTTTTATGAGCGTTTCATCCAAAACCCATTCAGGCCAAATGTGTTGCCCCCATCCAACGAACCTTGGGACGAAAAACAGGTAACTGCAAGGTGAGATTTAGGCCTAAGCCTTCTCCTCTTGAAGTATCTGACATTCTGGATGGGACATTAAAAGCTGTGAATGTTTCCGATCTCCCGCACACAGTGCGTCGCCACCATCCCATTTAAAACACCCCCCAGTGATGCACTCCCCCAAACTGCCCGCGGCAATCCTTTTGCTCTGTCTTGTCCTGCCCTCCCTTTGCCGAGCCGCCGAGACGGCAGCTCCCGTTTTCAGAGCGGGCGCAGCAACAAGCAATATCACCCCCGAACTTGGGGGTGACATCATCGGTGGCTTTCTGCCCTTCCCTGCCACTCACGTACACGACGAACTCCACGCCAGATGTCTGGTTCTTGACGACGGGAAAACCAAGCTCGCTTTGGTGGTATGCGATCTCCTCGGGGTACACCGCAGCCTTTGTAAGGAAGCTGCCAACCTTATTGAAACCGCCACCGGCATTCCCGCCACCAACATCCTCATTTCTGCCACCCACGCTCATTCTGCCACCAGTGCCGTCGGTGACGCTCCTCGCAAGTACGGGTCGGACGTGGAACTTACAAACTATCAGCATTTCGTCGCACGCCGGATCGCCGACGGCGTACAGCGCGCCGCAAATCTCCTTCGACCCGCGGAGGTTGCATTCGGTCAGGTAGATGCACCGGAGCACGTATTCAACCGTCGCTGGTTTCTCAAAGAGGGGACGGTTCCTGTGACCCCGTTTGGAAAAACCACCGACCGCGTCAAAATGAATCCGCAAGCCGGAAGCCCGAATCTCCTCGAGCCAGCGGGCCCCACGGATCCTGGCGTCTCCTTCATCGCGGTGCGCGAACCAAACGGGAGAATGATCTCCGTGTATTCGGCCTACTCGCTGCATTACGTCGGGGGCGTTGGAGCCGGTCACATTTCAGCGGATTATTACGGGATGTATTGCGAGGCGCTCAAACGCCTCCTGCGCAACTCCGAAAACGATCCACCTTTCGTGGCGTTGATGGCGAATGGAACCAGCGGCGACATCAATAACATCAACTTTAAAAACCCGCGACCAAGCCAGCCGCCCTACCAACAAATGCGCACAGTGGCCGAAGACCTTGCCGCAAAGGTGCATGGCGCACTTACAAACATGGAGTGGAAAACCAACGTCCCATTGCAGGCTGGTTACCGCGAACCCGGAATTCAATGGCGCGCGGTGGAACCCGAACTTCTCTCATGGGCGCGAGGGCTGGAGCCCACCCCTTGGGGCGTGCGCCCGACCAAAAACGACCTATCCACCATTTACGCGGGGAGAATCCAGCGGCTTGCTGAAGCCATTCCTGGCACCAAGGCAGCGGTGCAAGTACTTAGGATTGGTGATATTTGCATTGCGACTTCACCCTGCGAGACCTTTGCCGAAACAGGTTTAGAGTTTAAAAAACGCAGTCCCTTTCCGCACTCGTTCATGGTGGAACTCGCAAACGGTTACTACGGGTACCTGCCCACCCCTCGCCACTTCGAACTCGGCGGGTACGAAACTTGGCCGGGGACAAACTACCTCGAACCTCAAGCGTCTGTGAAAATTCTCGACGCGGCCATCGATATGGCGACCCAGATGGCGACTGGTACTAAAAAGACATCAAACTGAACCTGAACTATTTCGTGCGCTGACCATAGGCGTCCCTTCATTCCGCCCCCCTTATGCGCGCTCTTCTGCTGTTTCCTTTTTTCCTCGCTGCACCCCTCCACGCAGCTCCCCTCGCAGAATCGTGGCAATCTTCTTACTCAGGAGCGGACGCGACGGGCTCGCATGTAATCGGCTTCTGGAGATTTCAACCAGGCGAGGAACTCCACGACTCCTCCGGCCACGGCCACGAGCTTACACTCGCCGGAGGAACGCTTCATGCGTCTGGGAAGTTTGACGGTGCCCTTGAGTCTGCCGCCGGGTGGCCAATCAGGGATCAGCGCCATGCCGCTTTGGCTCAGCCCGCCGGCGAGCTTACTCCCAAGGGAGCGTTTACAGCCGAAATGTGGATCCGTCCCAACGAGAACATTGCCCCCAACCTCTCGCCGGTCCTCCTCGACAAAAAATACGTCAACCATTCCGATTATCAATGGCGCATTACCCCGGCGACAAAGGACGGTTCACGCCGCTTTCAAGTCCTCCTCGGATTCGGCTCGGATTCCGAAACTTATTTTTCAGACGCGATGCTCCTGCGTTCAGATTGGCAGCACGTTGCATTCACTTACGATGGCATCAGCGAGGTGCGCTTTTTCCAAAATGGAATTTCCATCGGCTCCGCTCTGGCAAGAAACCGCGGCCCAATTCGGGCGGGCAAACATGCGCTTTCCATTGGGGACCGGATCGGCAGTTACTACGCAGGGTTTCCGGGTCTTATCGACGAAGTGCGCCTGAGCAACGGCGTCGCTGAATTCCAGCCGGTGGCAATCGAGTTTTCCTCCGAACGCAAAACATGGTTGCGCATGGAAAAACTTGCGCCACAACCTTTTACTTTCACAATTCGGAACACCACAAAGCAAACTTGTTCCGACATAAAAGCCACCATCTTTGTCGCGGGGACTTCGCCGCAGGAAATCACAGTGCCCGCGCTTAAGAGCGGCGAAACATTCAGTCACGCCTGCCAAATCCGGACAGACCTCAGGCCTGGAAGCTACACGATAAAGGCGCGTGTCGAAAAGACGGGGCCCACCGCCTTCGTGGTGGAAGGCGTCACAGAATTCACCATCGCAGCGCGACCTGCGCCGCAAATGCCCGTGGTGATGTGGGGGATTGGAGGCTTAAATGAATTTAGAAAAGAGCTGCCTCGCCTTAAAGAGCTCGGGTTCACCCATTGTCTCGGCAATGTCGGAGTTCCAATGGATGCCATTTTTAACGGAGGCAAACCTGTGGGACGCGACGCGTTCACGACGCCATCCCAAACTCTTCAAATGCTCGACGAGGCGTTGGCTCAGAACTTCCGAATCGCCATTCCGGTTTCCCCAGGCCACCACCTACAGTCCCAAACCGCACTCCAACGCATCGACCGCAAAGGCAACCCCTATAGCACGCCCTCGACCAATCCGCTGTTGGATCCGAAACTCGGTGAGTTTTGTTTCAACGTCGGGGCAAGCATCGCAAAAGCTTTTGGCCAGCATCCGGCGTGGGAGGCCACTCTCATCAACACCGAAGTACGAGACTCCTCGCAGCCGAGCTTCTCGCCCGCAGACTTCGCAGCCTATCGGCAGGCTGTTCATGACGAGATTCCAGCAGAGATCGTGACCAAAAACGGAGTGGATTGGAAATCCCTCAAGGACTTCCCAGTTGACCGCATCATCGCGGATGATCACCCCATTTTGAATTACTACCGCTGGTTCTGGACCGTTGGAGACGGTTGGAACAAACTCCACACTGCAACTCATAAAGGCCTTCATTCAACGGGACGCGACGATATGTGGACTTGGTTTGATCCCTCGATTCGAGCCGCAAGTCTGGGCGGGAGCGGTGGTGAGGTCGATGTCCTCGGACAATGGAGTTACACAAATCAAGATCCCACCCGCCTTGGTTTTTTCACGGACCAACTCCGTGCCATGGCAGCCAATTCATCCCAGCATCCGCGCGTGATGAAGATGACCCAACTCTTCTGGTACCGCTCCCAAACCACTGTGTCTAAATCCTCCGGAAAGGCCGTTGCATCGCCCTTTGACGACCATGATCCCGATGCTGCCTACATCACCATTTCCCCGATGCTGCTGCGCACTGCGTTTTGGATGAAAATCTCACGCCCACTGAGCGGGATCATGTATCACGGGTGGGAAGCACTGGTCGAAACCGGCAGTCCATCTGCTTACCGACACACCAATCCGGACACGCAGAATGAATTTCGCCGACTCCATCAAGACGTCATCAAACCCCTCGGACCCGCCTTGCTCAAGGTGGGAGACGCCCCCTCCGATATTGCGTATCTAGACAGCTTCACCTCCCAGATGTTCGCGCGCCGTGGAAGCTACGGTTATGGAAGCGACGAGTCTTACCTCACGCTGCTCTACGCGCACCTCCAGCCGCAAATTATCTACGAGGAGGATGTGCTCAAGCGCGGGCTCGACGCCTTTAAGATCTTGGTGCTCGCTGACTGCGATGTCCTTACAACCTCGGTAGCACAGCGAATCCGGGAATTTCAAAGCCGCGGCGGCATCCTCATCGCCGACGCTAACCTCGCCCCGGGAATTCACCCAGACCTGCTCATTGAAAAAACTGTGAGGACAAAAGACGGAGCAAAGGACAAGGCGGCGCTGCTCGCAAATGCCGCCGCCCTGCGCTCGAAGCTGGATGCACGTTATGCGCGCGCAATCGACACCACCAACCCGGAGATAATTCCGCGTCTACGTTCCGATGGCGATAGTGACTATGTGTTTGTCGCCAATGACCATCGGGAAGCTGGCCCGTATGTCGGTCAGCACGGGATTGTTTTGGAGAATGGCTTACCCTCCACCGGCGAGCTCACATTAACCCGCTCCCAAGGAGCTGTTTACGACCTTCTGGCGCATCGGCGGGTTGACTCACGTCTCGGAGAAGGGCGTATCAGGTGGGACCTCAACCTCGGTCCCTGCGAGGGGCGCGTATTTCTGGTCACGCCAACGCCAATCACCTCGGTGACGGGGAGCGCGCCGGAATCGGTGAGTCGCGGAACGGTCGCTGAGGTGTCCGTCAGCGTGAATGGGGCATCCGGCGCTCCTATCCGCGCAACAGTCCCTTTGAGTGTTGAGATTACGGACTCCGCAGGGCGAAGCGCCGAACGCAGCGGCTATTACGGAACTGAGAATGGGAAACTAAACCTCCCTCTTGATTTGGCCCCAAACGACACAACAGGGATTTGGCAGATCCATATTCGGGAGCTTGCAGGAGGCGCGGAAACCTCTCTTTTTTTCCGAGTTAAGTGACCAAAAAGCGCCGCCGTTTAGAATGAACAAGCCAGAGCCTATGAAACAACCATCTAAAGGATAACTGCTTCTGCAATTGCTCTGAACTGTTTTTTGGGCTCAATTACAACCTCCCCCACATACCCCCCCTATGAATCCACTTCTCCTTGTCCGCCTTTGGCTCATGGTCTTTCTCCACTATTTTGTGTGGAGCTCTTGGTACGTGACCATGGCCACCTACACCACCAAGCAGCTTGGCTTCACCGGTGGTCAAGTCGGCCTCGCCTATGGCACAACCGCCGTGGGTGCGCTCCTCTCGCCCTTCATCGTGGGAGTCATCGCCGACCGATTCTTCGCCGCACAACGCATTCTCGGCTTTCTGCATCTGCTTGGTGCGGGGCTATTGTATTGGGTGTCGACCTTGAAGGATTTTGGCAGTTTTTATCCTGTGCTGCTTGCCTACACAGTCACGTACATGGCCGGGCACGGGCTGACCAATTCCCTGACGCTAAACCATTCCAAGAACCCTGCGAAGGATTTCCCCTTGGTGATGATCATGGCCAGCGTGGGCTGGATTGTGGCGGGGTTGGTGGTAAGCGCCCTCAAGTTGGAGGACAACGCGGGCATGTTCCGGCTCGCGTCAGGGGCCGCATTGCTCATGGGACTGTATTCCTTTACCCTCCCGCACACGCCTCCCAGAGGGGCTGGCGTTCCTGCCTCAATAGGCACGCTGCTGGGATTTGATGCCCTCAAGCTGATGCGCGACCGCTCTTTCGCCACGTTCATGCTTTGCTCCTTCCTAATCTGCGTGCCACTGAGTTTTTACTTCAGCTGGATGAACGCCTTCATGAACGAGTTGAACATCCCCAACGCCGCGGCGAAAATGACCCTCGGCCAAGTTTCCGACGTGGCTTTCCTGCTGATGCTCCCGATGTTGATTCCGCGTCTCGGGGCCAAGGGCATCCTCATGCTGGGCATCGGCGCTTGGGCCGTGCGCTTCGGCCTCTTTGCCCTCTTTCAACAAAACGCCTCCTCCCTCTGGATGCTTTTCACCGGGATCCTCCTGCACGGGATTTGTTACGACTTTATTTTTGTCATGGGTCGCATGTATGTCGATCGGCACGCGGGGCCGGACATCCGGGCCGCCGCCCAGGGATTGCACGCCATTGTGACCCTCGGCGCGGGGATGTTTGTCGGGTCATGGCTCTCCGGGGTTGTGGCACAACGCTATACGGAAGGCGCCACGCACAACTGGCAGGCGATCTGGTTGATCCCCGCCGCTATGGGGGCGGTGCTTCTGGTGGTGTTTGGTCTATTGTTTAGAGAAGACCCCAAGACCAAAGCCACCACTTAGAGCGAAACGACTCCCCCCTAAAAATGAAAGCCATCCCCCCTCTCTGTGCGCTTCTTACATTACTGTTTACCTCCGCCTCGTTGGTTGCTGCCCCGACTCCGGAAACTACCCACTGGAAGGCCGGCGCAGCCTCTGTAAAAATCACTCCCGAAAAGCCCATGCTTATGGCAGGGTACGCGGCCCGCACCACGCCATCGGAGGGTGTGGAATTAGACTTGTACGCAAAGGCGTTTGCGCTCGTAGACGAGGCGGGGACAAAGTTTGGGCTTGTGACCCTTGATTTGATTGGAGTGCCAAGAGGCCTCAGACAGGCTGTGGCGGAGCGGGTCAAAAAGGAGCTTGGAATCGAGTCTCCCAATCTTGCCATTAACGCGTCGCATACGCACAGCGGCCCGGAATTGCGCACAGGGAAAGGATTGGGGGCGGACGACATCGCCCTGCGCAACCAGGAGGCAACAGAGTATACGACAAAGTTGGAAGACTCCATCGTGAGTCTCTTGCGCGCGGCGTTGCTCACGGTGGAACCCGCCCATATCGAATACGGCAGCGCCCGGTGCGGCTTTTCCATGAACCGCCGCACTCCTGACGACAAAGGCGGGTGGCGCAACTTTCCCAATCCGGAAGGTTTGGTCGATCAGACGGTGCCCGTGCTCAAGGCGGCAAGTGCCGATGGCAGGGAGATCGCGGTGCTTTTTGGTTATTCGTGCCATTGCACAACTTTAGGGCACCAGAAGTTTAGCGGAGATTACGCAGGGTACGCGCAAGCGGCCTTAGAGGAGGCGCATCCGGGCGCGGTGGCGTTGTTTGTCAACGGCTGCAGCGGCGATCAAAACCCGTACCCTCGCAAGACGGTGGAGCTCGCGCGCACTCACGGGCAAACTTTGGCGACGGCGGTTGAGGCAGCGCTCACTACCAAGCTTCACCGACTCAAGGGCAGCCTTCGCACCGCCTACCGCGAAATCCCGCTCGCCTACGATAAATTGCCCACGCGCGAAGAGTTGCTGGAGGAACAGAAGTCCAGTGACAAATGGGTTTCCTCCCACGCCACACGTCTACTCGCGCGCATGCAGGAAACGGAACCGCTTTCTCCCGTATATCCTTATCCAGTGCAAGTGGTGCGCTTCGGGGACGAGTTGACTTGGGTGACTCTGGGCGGCGAAGTGGTCATTGATTACTCGCTGCGGCTCAAACGAGAGCTCACCGATCCGCTCGTTTGGGTGAGCGGATACACTAACGACGTGATGGCCTACATCCCCAGTCTGCGCATTTGGAAGGAAGGCGGTTATGAAGCGGGAGGGGCAATGGTTTACGGCAGTCACCCATCCCGCTGGAGCTCAAACGCTGAGCAGCAGATCGTCTCCACGGTGATGGAACTGCGCGAATCCCTCAAGTAACGCCGCCAATGCCGGCCTTTATCGCCGGGCGGTGTTGCTTTTCTCAAACTTTCACCTCCTCGTTGCCCGTCCCACTCCATCCTCCTCTCCATGAACAGACGCCATTTTATTACCACCGCCGGAGCCGCAGCCGTAGTGGCTCACCTCCGGCCGTCTTCCAGCGCAGCAGCCCCCGCGGTGCCTGATTCAATCAGAACCGAGAATCTCAAAAAGGGCGCAACGGACTGGCAGTTGACCCGAATCCGAGTGGATGCGGAGGGATTTCGTTCGCCTTTAATTGAAGGGTATTGTTCGCGCCAGAGCGTACTGGCGGGGGAGTCCCTTGAAATCATGACCTCGGCAAAACCAGCGAGACAGTTCCGCTTGGAGATTTTCCGGCTTGGCTATTACGGCGGCCGAGGTGCTAGAAAAATGCAGGATTTGGGGCCGTTCACCAGTCGCACGCAGACGACGCCTGCACCCGGTGAGAAAAACATTCACGAGTGCCGATGGGAGCCCACGCTGCGCCTCGACATCCCGCTTGACTGGCCCAGTGGTGTTTATTTGGGACGAATGACCACCATTCCAGAAGGCCAAGAGCCTTACTGGCAAAGTTATGTCGTGTTCATTGTGCGCGACGAACGTCCCGCAGACATTCTTCTGCAATGCAGCGACAATACCTGGCAGGCGTACAACCGCTGGCCCAACAACTATTCGGTCTACACCCATCCCAAGGGCACTGAGGGGCCGTGGGCGGATGTCAGTTTCGACCGTCCTTATGGCCGTGAAGCGCAACACCAAGGAGTCGTCAACGATCCTCTCACTGTTGGCTCTGGTGAATTTTTGCCCTTCGAGTTTCCCTTAGCTTACTGGCTTGAGCAGCACGGGTATGATGTTAGTTATTGCTCCAACAGCGACATGCTAACGCCCGATCGCGGGCTTAAGTGCAAGGCATTCATCAGCGTTGGTCATGACGAATACTGGGACATCCGCCAGTTCCGGAGTGTGGAAAAGATGCGTGATGCCGGGGTCAACCTACTGTTTTTATCGGGCAATTCGGTATGTTGGGTCACCCCCCTGCGGGCGAGTGCCGACGGGGCGCCCAACCGGATCATGTTCCGCGGCGGGCCTTACGGCGGGGAAAATCAATACGCCAAAAACCGACAGCTCCACAACGGCCCATTTCCAGAACACGGTCCCGACGAGGGACTTCTGATGGGTGCGCGCAATGTGGAGCCCGTCAACGGCGGCGGCGACTGGGTTTGCGAAATACCGGAACACTGGATTTTTGCGGGCACCGGCATGAAAAAAGGCGACTCGGTTCCTGGCTTGGTTGGTTGGGAGTATCACGGCCAGCCGGCCACGGAGATTCCCGGACTGGAAGTCGTGGGAGCCGGCACCGCTTGGGTTGGAGGAACCAAGCCCCAGCAGTGGACGGCCACCATTTACCCCGGACCAAAGGGCAACTACGTATTCAACGCCGCCTCAATTTTTTGGGCGCAGGGTCTCTCGACGCCGCCCGGCCATGTGCTGCCGTGGTCACATTCGAGCCGTCCACACGGCCCGGATGAGCGCGTGCAGCAAATCACACACAATCTGCTGCGGCGCGCCTTGGGCCGCAAGTAACTCGGCTTCTGCTCGAAACAAAACAATCCGCCCCACCCTCTCTTTAAATCCCCCCTATGAAAATCCCCTCTTGGTTTGCCCTGTTCGGATTGCTCGGAACTGCGCTGGCCGCAGGCCAAGCGCCCGTGCTCAAAAGCAATAGCGCCCCAGCACTCGGCGCGGCGTCGGTCTTTCGTGCGGGCGCCTATGCCCAAGACATCTCGCCCACAAAATTTCCCGCGCCAATTAACGGCAATATGAAGGGCGCCTTCGCCGATGGAATTCACGATCCGATGCATGCGCGTTGCCTGGCCTTGCACGACGGCACTCGGGCGTTGGTCTTTGTCGTCGTGGACGCCTGCTTATTGCCCCGCGAAATTGTGGAGGAAGCCAAGGAGATCGCGTCCCGCGAGACGGGGGTACCCAAAAACCAGATCCTCGTTTCAGCAACTCACACGCATTCAGCCGCTGCCTTAACCCCTGCCTTCCAAAGTGATCCGGACCCAGATTATGTGAAAACGGTGGGGCCCAACATTGCGCGCGGAATCATTCAAGCGCTCAAGAATCTCGAGCCGGCGGAATTGGGTTGGGCTTTTGGAAGCGACCCCGTCCACGTCTTCAACCGACGCTGGCTTGTAAAGGATGGGGAGACTTACGAGAACCCCTTTGGCCTCACGAACGACCGTGCGCGGATGAATCCAGGCGCAGGTAATTTGAAGGTATCAGTGCCGGCCGGTCCGGTGGATCAGGACGTCGCAGTGCTGGCGGTGCGCAGCGTCGCAGACAAGCGCCCGCTGGGTTTGCTGGCCAACTACAGCTTGCACTATGCGAGCGGTAATCCCGCCATTAGCGCAGATTATTTCGGCGCCTTTGCCGCTGAGATCGCTTCCCGCGTCGGCGCAGCAGACCCCCGATATGAGGGCAAGCCAGCCTTTGTTGGAATCATGTCCAACGGGACTAGCGGTAATATCAACGGGATTAATTTCGGCGCTTTGCCTCCCCGTACCCGCCGCAATGCCGCCGAAAATTTGCAGGTGGTCGCCCGCACATTAGCCGATACAGCGCTGGAGGCTTACGAGTCTATCAAATGGCAGGCGAAGGTCACGCTCGACAGCGAAGAGGCCGACCTCCAACTGGCTGTGCGCAAAGCCTCCCCTCCGGAACTCGCTCAGGCTCGCGAGTGGATGGATTCCATTCCAAAGGACAAAGACGGGCAGTGGTCCAGCATGAAAGCCATCTACGCCCGCGAGGCGGTAAAGCTTGCGGATTACCCAGATACAGTCCCCGTGAAAATCCAGATGCACCGCATTAACGACCTGAGCATCGGGGCCATTCCCTGCGAGGTGTTCGTGGAAATCGGCCTGCATCTAAAGGCAACGAGTCCGTTTGCGAGGCATTTTACCATCTCACTAGCCAACGGGTACAACGGCTACCTCCCCACCCCGGAACATCACGCCTTGGGCGGTTACGAAACCTGGCGCGCCCGCAGCAGCTATCTGGAAACGCAGGCTTCCCCAAAAATTGTAGCGGTGATGGAAAAGATGTTTTCGAATCTTCGCACCCGTTCTAAGTAAACTGCCATTGGGGGCCAATTTCCCGTAGCCCGCACGAAGCTTGTCGCAGTTCATGAGTGATTGAATTCCTTATGCCCCAGCAAAGAACAACCGTTTGAGGCGAAAAAGAATTTTTAGCTATCATTCCTCGTGGCGTCCCGCAAATTTACCCCCCCCTAGCCAACGATAAGTTTCGCTGATGAAAAGACTCCCCCCAATTGTCTCTATTCTGACAGCCGTCGCTCTTTTAGCAGCTCCCTTTTCTGCTGCATCGGCTGCTACAGAACTCTCGACGCTCCCCGAGGCACTGCTCACAGAAGCATTTTCACTTGCCAGACAACGTGTGGATCACGGGGACAGCCGCACCACCGCAATGCTTCGACTGGGCGCAACCATGCGACTGGCAGGCCTGCCAAGGCTGGCGGAAAGTGCCCTTGAAGAGTGTATTTCGCTGAATGACAAAGACAGTGATCAGCATTATGAACGCGAAGAGGTTAAGATTGAGTTGGCTAGGGAGTTTCTTTTGCTCGGAATGACGGAGCGTGCGCGTTCCATTCTCGCGACAGCACAACCTTACGGCTACGATTATGACATCACCGGA
>CALQFT020000041.1 GCA_943329925.2 Opitutus sp. GAS368 | reverse complement strand
GGAATCGACATGGCCGTCGACGCCATTCCAACGATAAAAATGTGCGACTGCCCCGTTATTTGGGCAACGGCTTCAGCCGCCTCAATGAGATCGCCTTGGTTGATGCGCTTCATAGATCGTCAGGGCGTTCCCAAAAGGGTGGCAGGAGTTACGCTGTTGCACGCGGGCATCCTTTCGGAGGAGTTGCTTTACGATGGTTTCGGGGGATGCGTTTAGAATATTGGCCCACGCCCGGTAACGCGGGAGGTTCCCTCGGCGCTGGACCTGGAGCGCAAGCGTTTTCCGCGCGAAAGCGAGGGTTTCCGCGGTGTGATTTAAAATGGACCACGCTATTTTATGGCGCGTTTGCTGGGTCGCCCTTTGATGGACGGCTAAAGCGATTTGCTTATGCTTCAGCTTGGTTCGATGGATCCACTCTGATTGGGTGGGTGAAACAGGTTTCATCTGAGCGGAAGAGAATACGGACCATGAACCACATTCTGAATCACTGGTTCAAGCCCTTTGACGATAATCTAATACAGCCCGTTGCCGAGACGCTCAACTATAAGCAGAGCGTTAGCCAGCAAAAAATAGTCCACCTTGAAAGGTGTGTGCCCACTGTGATACAATTCAGGCATGTCACACTCTGCCGTCATTCACGCTCGCATCGATTCTGCGACCAAGGCAGCTACAGAACGAATTTTAGCCGATCTAGGTCTGACTCCGACAGAAGCGATCCGTCTCCTTTACAGGCAGATCGCCATGCGAAAGGAATTCCCTCTCGAACTGCGGGTTCCGAACGCTCTTACCGCCTCTGTTCTAAAAAAGAGCGAAAACAACGAGGAAATTGAAACCTTCGATTCCTCCGACGCTCTCTTCGAATCTTGGGACAAATGAAGGTCAGTCAAACTTCTCAGTTCAAAAAAGACATCAGAAAGCAACAGAAGCGTGGAAAGGATCTCTCAAAGTTAAAATCAGCCATAGACATTCTTCTTTCAGGTCAGGACCTACCGCCGAAATATAAAGATCACGCCTTAATCGGAAACTGGGGCGGTCATGGAGACTGTCACATAGAGCCAGACTGGATACTTATTTATCAACTTCGAGAAGATGAACTCAGATTGGAAAGAACAGGAACCCACGCTGATCTTTTCTAAATACATCTTAAAAAAACCAGGGTAGGGGGGCGGCAGGGGACCTGTCGCGAAGGGATGGCCGCCTGATTATTTGGAACGATTGCTTTTTCGCCAAAAAATCGTAGCCTCCGCACATGACACTGCTTGCCGTACCCGTGACGGAAGAAGATTTCAATTTCTTGCAAACTTGGGCGTCCAAGCAAGGAATTACCGTGGAGTCGTTCCTGGCAGAACAGGCACACACTTTGCGGCTCCAACTCCAGCAACCGATACACCCAGCGGTTCTCTCCGCGACCGGCGTGCTTGAACAAACCGCCAATGGAAAAGCGGAGCACCTTGATCATCTTGCGCAAAAACACGCATGACGGTAGTGGTGGTAATGTGCTGTTGGACGTTTTTCAAAACCGCCAGCCGCACTATGATGCCTCGGCACGGGTGTTGAGCATGGTCTGTGAGGGACGGCTGAAAGGGATATACCCGCACATGGTGTAACAACTCTCTTTTACCTCATTGCGAAAAATGGAGCGCGCGCAGACGCAATGGACGCGGTAGATCGTGTGCTGTCATTTTTTGAAGTGCGATGTTTGGACAAAAACGGATGGTGACCTGTTGTCGGGGCTGGAGTGTGTGGGGGCAGACACTTCCTCCCCCGTACAGACTACCCCCCAGACTTCCTGATTTCTGCGCAGCAAAAGCTGCAGTACGCTACTGAATTCTCGCCAAAAGGAATCAAATTCGCCATTCTGAGTCTCAAAATGGAATTTACACCTCGTTTTTTAACGGTTCCTGCCGATCATTTCTTCCTGCTCGGCCCCAGAGGCACGGGCAAAACTTCCTGGACCCAAAGCCTTTTTTCAAACGCCCTGCGCATCGATCTCCTCGACCCCGCCACCCTTCGCGATCTCTCTGCTAAACCCGAACGCCTGCGCGAACGTATGGATGGCTATCCAAGCCTCAAAACCGTTCTAATCGACGAGGTTCAAAAGTTGCCTCAACTCCTCGAGGTGATCCATGCGCTCATTGAAGAGAAGCGGGGTATTCAGTTTGTTCTCACCGGCTCTAGCGCTAGGAAGCTGCGCCGCACCGGTGTAAACCTTCTTGGGGGACGCGCTGCCCAGAAGCGTCTCCACCCCTACATGGCGGCTGAACTCGGTGATCGCTTCAGCCTCGAGCAGGCTCTCAAGCTTGGTTTGCTGCCCGTTGTACTGGGGGCCAATAACCAGGAGGACATCCTCCTTGCTTACAACGGACTCTATCTGCGGGAGGAAGTTCAGGCGGAAGGGCTCGTGCGAAATACTGGAAACTTCGCCCGTTTTTTGGAGGCCATCAGCTTTTCGCACGCCTCCGTCCTAAACCTCGCCAACGTTGCCCGCGACTGTCAGGTCAACCGCAAGACCGCCGAGGGGTATCTCCAAATCCTCGAGGACCTGTTGCTCGGGTTTCAAATTCCCGTGTTCACTCGCCGTGCGCAAAGGGCGCTTGCGGCGCATCCGAAATTCTTCTTCTTTGACGCGGGTGTCTTCCGCGCCAATCGTCCGACGGGCCCGCTGGATTCGCCGGCCGAAATTGATGGTGCCGCCCTCGAGGGCCTAGTTGCCCAACACTTGCGGGCTTGGTGCGATTACACGGAGGGAGAACATCATTTGTCCTATTGGCAGACCCGTTCTCGGAGTGAGGTCGACTTCGTGCTGTACGGCCCGCTCGGGTTCCACGCCCTCGAAGTGAAAAACACGGCTCAAATTCGCCCCAGTGACCTGCGTGGATTACGCGCCTTCGGTGAAGATTACCCCGAGGCAACGCGTTGGGTGATCTACCGGGGGAAGGAACGATTCCTGCGCGACGGCGTGATCTGCATCCCCGCCGAAGAGTTCCTGCGCGCGCTGAGACCCAGCGCGTTTCCCTGCTGAGCTCGGAGTGTCTGTCCCCTGCGTACCCCTCACTCCACAGCCAAGCGGGTCCGATCGTCGGACGAATATTGCTCGAGCGTCAGCCCAGTGACAAACTTTTGGACCTCATGCCCGCGCCTCAATGCCTCCTCAAGATTCTCGAGGAGCTCAGGCTTCATAAACGAGAACGCTTTCCTCGTGGATGTTCCGTTTGAGGGAAGGGCGAGTCACGCCGCCGGGTGTCAGCAGATCCACTTCGGTTCCCAAGGCGTCCTGCAGTTCATGGAGCAGGCCGAAATAGTGAGTGGCATACTCAGCGGGAGGCATCTCTTCGAATTGAACCAGCAAATCCAAGTCGCTTCCCTGCGAAGCTTCTCCGCGCGCCACGGACCCAAAAACTCACAGGCTCCGCACCGGATGACGGCGGCACGGTCCGGACAAGACCTCTTTGAGCTCTGCAAGTGACATGCAGAACAGTGTACAGCAGGCACGCTTTGGCACAAAGGCGAAACTAGTCCGGACACCTCCAGCGAGTTGCAGTCCCGCGCTCTCACAGTGAGAGCCTTCAAGTCAAACGAAGGTCCTTCGCTTGGGGCAGTGCATGCGGCCAGTCCTACCATTTGAGGCTGCGCTTTTGAGGGATTTCAGGCGGCGAGATCCAGTGCCACCTCGGCGACCGGTGGACGCCAAGGTTAAGATTCCGCGCATGGGCTAGGTGCCTTTGTTGTCATCGCGTGATCACCAGAGAACCGGCACCTCGTATTTCGCAAAATGAGGATCGCATGTCACAATCTGAAGTCGTTCGGTTTGAGCCTGCGCAATTAGAGCGCGGTCAAATGGGTCTCCACGATGCCGAGGCAGCGAAATCAGCC
The DNA here is from genome assembly GCA_943329925.2 of Opitutus sp. GAS368. Lineage (GTDB taxonomy): Bacteria > Verrucomicrobiota > Verrucomicrobiia > Chthoniobacterales > Chthoniobacteraceae > Chth-196. Next base: position 19,440 of record CALQFT020000041.1, on the reverse strand, counting down.
GGGAATAGTGGTCTAATGTTTGGGGAAGCAAGCTGAACCCGTTAGCGGGCAACACTTCAGAGAAGAGGACCTCGACGTCAATGCCTAGCTGAAGTTTGCCGAGGCTAATTTTGACTGCCACCTCCCAAGCCGTCGCCAAACTGACAAACCGCTCATTGTCCTGATTTTGAATGGCATCCTTAGCCGCGTCGCTTAGAGATGCGTGCCCCTCGCAAAACCGCAGTAAAGCGTGGGTATCAAGAAGAAGCCTCACGCTGAGTATTCTTTGAAGTCCGCAATCGGTTCGTCGAAGTCCGGTGCCAATGAGACCTTACCCCTGAGGCATCCGAAACCTTTAAGTGCTTCGTTTTGTCCAGGATTTACGCCTGTGACCCCAAGCGGTTCAATGTCCGCCTTAATCAAAACGGCTTTTACTCCCCGCTGAATCCAATTCTCTGGAATCGGCACGTGGAGCGTGCCATCGGGACTAGGAGCAAGAACCGCACTGAAAGCACTCATGCATCAAGTATGTAGGGAAAGCGCTGCGAGGGGAGCGCAGTTAGTGTGAGCCTGGCGTGCCTGTCCCCTGCGTGCTCTCTCCAAGAGAATGAAACAAAATGAACACTGCCCCCTTTTCCCTTTTAACTAAGTGCCATTCGGGACAGACACTTTCCGCCTCAGAATCGTAAGGACTTCGTTTACTTACACCGGCAGCAGCAGCCGCACGAAGGAATTATCGTCTAAACAAGCACGCCCTGGGCGTAGGCTCCGCTCTTGGAACGGCTGTAAGCCAACAACAAATTCTCGAGTGAAACATCCTCATCGAGAAGCTCCCAGTGCACCCCCAGACCTTTTCCTATTATCCGCCATTGTGCGCGTTCAGAGGGAGTTGCGATGTTCAATTTCGCAAAGAGCTCCAAGGGCAACTCAATGCACCGGCCGTCGGAAAACTCTACCTTGAAAGTGCGGTCCGAGAACGACACAGATTTGATGCGTAGATCATTCATTGCTGTAGGCCTCCAAAGGCACTGTACCACGCCCTCAGAAACTCGTCTAGGTGGGTGTCAGTAATCCGCAGAATCTCGTGGCATTCGTGCTCCCGAAATCCTTCAACAAAGCTAAATTCGAGAGGATCAAGCCAAACCTTCGCGGCGGAGTCGTCTCGCTCGACATGAATGTGCGCTGGTTCAAGACGGTCTGCCATGTAGAAGAAAAACCTATAACCACGTTCACGCAACACTGTGGGCATCGTTGGATGAATGTACTGCGCCAACAGCCACAACACAACAGACGCCCTCCGTTCTCCTGCGCTTCGTAACGGCACAGAGAAACCTCAGCAAGAAATACTTACAATATTCCTCTGGAGGCGTGTTGATGGCTGCCGAAAGCTAAGTGGGGATGCTACGCAGGGGAAAAACACGAATGGCACTTAGTTAAGGGCGTCTTTCGTGGGATTTTTACGCCAACCAAAAGGTTGCCGCTCCGCCATTGCACGAAAGCTGTCTGAGTTTATTTTTAGCACGGTTCAAACGTTATCGCGTCCAGAGCACTACGCGCAATTCCCTGAAGACCATTTCGACTACATTGTGGTTGATGAGTCGCATCGCGCTGGGGCGGCCTCATATGCGAGATTCTTGGATCACTTTCGGTCCTCCTTCCTTCTTGGAATGACTGCAACGCCAGAGCGAACCGATGGCGGGGATATTTTCCGCTATTTCGACTACAATATTGCGTATGAAATTCGGTTGCAGCAGGCTTTAGAGGAAGGGCTTCTGTGCCCGTTCCACTACTTCGGGGTCACTGACCTAACGGTCAACGGTGAAGCAGTAGCTGAGCTGAGCGACTTTAAGCGACTACTCGCTCCGGAGCGCGTGAGTCGAGTCATAGAAAAAGCGGAGTTTTATGGATGTGATGGCGGCATTGTCAGGGGGCTTATTTTCTGCTCACGAAATGAGGAAGCAGAAGCCCTGAGCGTGGAAATGAATCGGCGAGGGTATCGAACATGTGCACTGAGCGGACAAGACTCTGAACTGGCTCGAGAGGTTGCCATATTACGGCTGGAGTCCGAACCGGATGATCCGGGGAAACTGGATTACATTGTCACCGTGGATATCTTTAACGAAGGGGTGGATATCCCTCAAGTGAATCAGATTATTCTGTTACGCCCCACACAGTCCGCGATTGTGTTTGTCCAGCAGCTGGGGCGCGGGTTGCGTAAACTTCAAGGACGCGAGAAATACCTCACCGTTATTGATTTTATAGGGAGCTACACAAACAACTACCTAATCCCAATAGCGTTGTACGGAGATCGTTCTTACGACAAGGATCGTGTGCGACGTCTTCTGGTAAGTGGGAGCAATGGGTTGCCAGGGACTTCAACAATCAATTTCGATCTGCTGGCCAAAGAGCGGATTTTTGAAAGTATCAACTCTGCACGAACCTTGTTAGCCAAGGATCTGCGTGCTGATTTTAACGCCCTGAAAAATCGGATTGGTAGGGTGCCCATGATGATGGATTTCGTGATGCATGATTTGCGTGATCCGATGGCCTATATCGTTTACGCCAAATCATTTTATGGGTTTGCACGGTCTATTGAGGCGGATCTGGTTCCATCCATTAGTTCGCGCGGGCAGAAGGTTCTGGAAACATTGTCTCGTGATGGCCTCAATGGGAAATCTCTAGAGGAGGCGTTACTTCTCAAGGCTCTAATCGAGCGGCCTTACATTTTAACAAGCGAGTTAAACGCTCAATATACCGAGAAGACAAAGCTGAGGACATCGGATATCCGGTGGACCTCGGCTTACAGGAGTGTAAATCTACGGTTTCTCCGTGAGAATGTAGGGAATCGTCTTGTGCCCATCGGTGAGGCCATCGGCTTAAATTGGATAGAACCTCGTGATAGCGGCTTTGCCCGGCTATCTCATTTTGAGGAAATCCTAAGAGAGCCTGGATTCGAGTCGTTCCTGCGAGATCTGCTGGATTACGCGTCATTTAAATTTCTCGAAACTTTCTCCGTAGAAAATGAGAAGTCTGGATTTCAGCGTTACCGAAAGTACAGCCGATCCGATGTTTTCCGAATCTTGGGCGCTGAGGAAAATCCGATTGCCCAGAATGTCGGCGGTTACCTTATTGGCCCAAACAAAGCTTGGTGTCCTTTGTTTGTTACCTACCACAAGGAGGAAGATATTTCGGCAACCGTCCGGTACGAAGACGAGTTTCTGAATCCCTCCCAGATGAAGTGGTTCACCAAAAGTAATCGGACCGAGGCGAGCCCCGACGTGCAGTTTTTCAAAACTGCTGAATCTCACCAGCGAGTGTTGTTGTTCGTACAAAAAAATAACGACGAGGGGATTGAGTTTTACTACATGGGCGACGTGAGCCCGGTCCCTGATACCTTTGAACAAACATTAATGCCTGATGGGAATGGCGGGCACAAATCGGTGGTTCACATGATGCTCACCTTGGATCAACCGGTGGAGGATGCGCTTTATCGCTACATTACTACGAGGCTTAGCAGTTAGTCCAAAAGCTCGTAGCTCGTACTTCGCTCCCCGGCTTAGTTCTCACCTAGAAGCCCTCTTTCTAGTAGCTGCCGTAGGTCTCGAAGGTAAGCGTCACGCCAAGCGCCAATGGCGAGATTTAGTACGAACGAGGGTGACCCGGAGTGTCTGTCCCCTGTGTACCCACGCATGGATTTCCGGGTGCCACGCGAGTCCGGGCGGCCCCTTCGCGCCCGATTTAATGCGTGCAGGCACCTAGGCCGCATGACATTACTTCCGCGTGAAATTCTTGAAACGCGGAAGCTTCTTTTACGTATGGGTCCTCTGTACCGGGCTGTGGATCGGCCAGCCGGACGCTCCCCTCTCGGCGGCGAAAGACGCGCCCGGTAGCCGGGCAGGCGCCTTGCCGCGCTCCGAGGTGGCAAGGCGGCTGTTTGAGGCGGACGTGCTGCAGCAACTCGAAGCGTTCGAGCGCGCACGGGCCCTCTACCGGAAGGCGGACCCTTCTGGCAGCTGCCCGGAGCAACTCGTCTCCGTCTATATTGCGAGCTCGGGACAGGGCGAGAGGCTGTTTTTGGACATGGAAGCTGCACGGAAGGGCGACCTGTCGGCGTTACGCGCCGCACTGGACCGCCTGTACGTGGACAGGCTGGACCCGTTTGGCGACCCATCACTTGCTCTGGAGCTTTTCAACGCGGCAAAGAAAGCCAACCCGAAGGGGGCCATCGAGGGCGAGGCGGAGGTGGCAGAGCTTTTGAAAATGGCGGTCGCGCCCGGGCCCTTCGACATGGAGGCGTTTTTGAAACGCGATAATCTGGCCGACTGGCGCCAGCGCGCCGCGGCGTCCCCGGAGTCCAAGGGCGGGCCCAGCTTTTTTCTATGGAAGTTGGCGGAGGAGGCCTCCGTTGGCGGAAGGTTTGGAAAGCCAGACCCCCAGAGCTCGCCGCCCGCGGAGCCGGAAGCCTGGGCGAGCGCCTCTCCGCGGTGCGCGCGGCCTACGCGAACTGGAACGGGAACGCGACTGCCAAGTTCGAGTACAGGAAGCACCTTCCGTCTTTGGAGGGAGCTGAACAGGCGGAAAAAGACCGCGCGGTCAGGGAGGAGCCCCAGGAAGTAATGGAGACGGAATTCGAAGCGCGTTACAAGCGCACAGAGGCAGTCTTCAAAGATCCCCGCGTACTGAACGTGAATCTGAACGCCGCCCCCGGGGTTGTCTCTTCGGAGGACGGGCGCCTGCGCATTGTTAGTTGGGACATCCAAACCGGGGGCACAATGCACCAATATTGCACAATGGCCCAGTTCAAATCTCCCGACGGCAAGGCTGGCTTTGCGTTGCTGGACTATCCGTATCCGGGGGAATGGGAAAATGCTGACCGCGGGAAGCAGCCGGCGATTTTTAACTCGGTGTACAAGATCGACACGATCACCACCGGCGCGAAGGAGAACGTTTACCTCGTTTGGTGCAGAGGCAAGTCTTCACTCCGCATATTTGGAGAGTGCGTTGCTGCGGTTACGCTTAAAAACGGAAAACTGGAGAAGGCCCCTTTTTTCAAAACCAAGCGGGCTCTTTTGAGCGACATTCAATTCGCCTCCAAAGTTTCAGACGACGGCGACCGCCCGGAATTTCAGTTAAAAAAAGAAAACGGCCCCACTCTTTTGGTGCCCATCATTTCGGACCGGGACGACTTCTCCGGAAAGTTTTTCAAGTACGTGTTCGACGGAAAACGGTTCGCCTACAGCGGCGTCGAAGCGAAGTAGGGCACACCTGGCTAAAGATGCTGCTCGCTCGGCTTGCGCGCCTGCACAACGATGTTCTGGGTGAAATGATAGAGAAAGGAAGCGCAGGGGACAGACACTTTCCGCTCCACTTCGAGGGAGTGACTATCGATGCGATTGAAGCCGCAACGTGTCCGCCCCGCCTCCAGAATCAGCAGCGCGTCCGCCGTCTTCAGCGTCACCTCTAGCTCGGGAAACAACGCCTGCGCCCGTCACTGGGCCAGCTCCCAGCGGTCCTTTTCCTTCGCTGCGCGGATCGTCTGCCACTGCATGGTCGCAGGCGCGGTCACCGCCGAGCTACAAAACATCTTCGGTCAGTTCCCAGGGCACGTGTTCACCTGTAAACATCACGCCTGTATCCCACCTTGATCACAATGATGACAAGCTGTGTGTCCTGAACTTCGTAGATGATCCGGTGGTTTCCTTGACGTACCCTGTAGTATTCCTTGCCCGAGAGTTTTACACTCCCAAAAGGGCGAGGATCGTCCCTGAGCGCGTCTATCCTTTCTAGGATGCGCTGAACATCTTGCTTGGGGATGTCCTTTAAGTCCTTGGAAACCGATTCCTTAAAGACCAAATTAAATTTGGCCACGGCTTTTCAACTCCTGTAGAAAGTCCTCGTAAGACACAGTCTTTTCCTGCTGCCGCTGTCCCACGTCTGACAAATCAGACAAGTCCTCCGCAAGAGTGATTCTGATGGCGTCGTTTACCAAATGAGAAATGGATTGGTCCGCTTCAACCGATTTGAGTTTGAGGGCATGGTGGAGGTCCTCTTCAAGATAGATAGTTGCCCTTTTCATAGGTCAAATGTTAGCGCCAAAACGTCATAACGTCAAAACGTTTAAGGGGCAGTAGACGAACCTGCTCCTGCAGCTGAGTGAAAAGAAAGTGCCTGTCCCTCCGAACACTCCTGCTGTCTCTGGCCTGCACTGCTTTTTTGAGGATATGCGTTTGTCTCGCGGCGAGAGATAACGCGATCTCAAAAGCGATGCCAACGCCAAGCCCGGCCGCCTCGGACGGCACTTCGCAACTTCATCCAGCCCACGCAAAGGTAAAGCGCACCATGGCGGACTCTATACCGGCGGGGATGGTCATGGGGAATCTGATTTAGTCTACTTATCCGTGCTCGACGTGTTGAAAACCGCCGCCCTGGCGCTGATCGCCGAAATGGCGGAGGCGGCTGTGGGGCACGTCTATCACCGGCTTTCGATTCTGGGGTAAGCACTCCAATCCATATGGTCACTGGGAGTGCGCCTGTTGGAACCGATTCCTTTGTCTGGATGGCTATTCTGGACGCTTACACCATGACGCAGTCACCTTCCGATGTTCCAAAATCTCCCCGCTTACGTTACGCCACGCAATTGGTGGCGGCGCTTGCTCTTGGGGTGGGCTGCTACTTGGTATTGCGGCCCTTCATTTCGGCGATCTTGTTTGAGGCGGTGGTTTGCTATGCGACCTGGCCGGCTTATGTTTTGTTGCGCAAGTTATTCAGGTGCAGCGCCGCGCTTTCAGCTTTTTTGATGAGTGTGTTGTTGGTTGTCTTGCTTATTGCGCCCTCTCTGCTGCTGGTCTCCAACCTGTCGGAACATGTCGTGGACCTTGCCTCGACCATCAAGTCCGCGTTGGGGGGCGGTCCCATTCCAGCTCCCAAGTGGCTGGTTCAGGTGCCGTTTTTCGGGGACGTTGCCTCGCAGTACTGGGAAAGTTTTGCCCCCACCGGCGAAAGTCTTCTTGCCAGAACCCAGGGCTTGGTGGAACCAGCTCGAGATTTCTTCATTACATCAGGCAAAGCCGTGGGGCAGGGATTAGCCCAATTGGTCCTGTCCGCTTTCCTTGGTTTCTTTTTCTTTCGTGATGGCGACCTTTTGGTAGCGGCGCTCAAGTCGACGCTCAAGCATATTGCTGGTGGCCTTGCCTCGGAAATTCTGGTCACCGTGCAGGGGACGGTCATTGGTGTGGTTCACGGTATTTTTGGCACGGCTCTCGCACAGGCGCTGGTGGCGGTTGCGGGCTTTTTGCTCGCGGGAGTTCCCGGTGTGCTGTTGTTGGGCGCGGGGACTTTTTTGCTATCCGTGGTGCCCGTGGGGCCTCCTCTGATCTGGGGGGGCGCTGCGGTCTGGCTGTTGTATCATGGTAAAACTGGCGCTGCGATTTTCATCGCCTTGTGGGGGCTGTTGTTTATTAGCGCGATAGATAATGTGGTGAAGCCGTATCTTATCAGCCGGTCGAGCAATCTGCCCGTTCTGCTCATAGTGCTCGGGGTGATTGGCGGAGTGGTGGCCTTTGGGTTTGTGGGCGTTTTTATCGGCCCGCCCCTGTTGGCGGTTGGGATGAGGCTTGCGCGATTATGGCTTGAAAGTTCAGCCGGGGCCCGGGAAGAAAACGCGCTTGAATAGGTAGCAATTTCTCGACGGGTACGACCATTACACCAGCGCCGCGACCATGTGGTTGCGCGACAACGAGCAACCCACCGTGTATGTGGATACGCAGGTTGGGACCACCTCTCTCCCAGCCGCCCGTCCGAGTCCTAAGCGTTGCCGCGGCGCTGGGCGTGAAAGCAAATTCCTGTAGTAGTCACGCCAGATCCGACGAGCGGGGGAACGAAGCGGATTTCGACGGGCCGGTGCAATGTGGCTGCCGCCATGTCAAATTACTGGGGCAGGGAAAATACTTCTGCGCGAACGGTCCGCCCTTGAGCCATAAGCACTGGATTTATTGCTCACGATAAGGTGTAATCATGAGGTATAAATAGAGGAGTATTGAATCATGCCCATCACGCCCATTTGGAATTGGCAGCAGAAAGACTGGCCGGAGTTTCGCTACGACAGCGCCAAACTGAAGGCTCTTGAAGCTGAATTCCTGCGGCAATCGGGCGTCTTCATTGGCGCATTCCGTCACGTTGGCGACGACGACAAACAGCAGCTCTGTGTCGAATTGATCAGCAATGAGGCGCTGAACACCTCAGAGATCGAAGGCGAGATTCTGAATCGCGACAGCCTCCAATCTTCCATTCGCCGCAACTTCGGCCTCACCACCGACCATCGGAAAATTCCGCCAGCCGAGGCGGGCATTGCGCAGATGATGGTGGAGCTTTATCGGCAGTTCGACACGCCGCTTTCAGACGACCTCCTTTGTCACTGGCATGAGATGCTCATGAACGGCAGGCGTGACCTCAAAAAGATTGGCTGCTATCGCACCGACGAGCACGCCATGCAGGTTGTGTCGGGGCCGCTTCACTCCCCGCGGGTTCACTTTGAAGCACCGCCTTTAAAGACCATCCCCAAAGAAATGAAGCGCTTCGTGCAATGGTTCGCGCGCACCGCGCCTACGGGCAAATCGCCGCTGCCCATTCTGACCCGCACTGGCATCGCTCACCTTTATTTCGTCTGCATCCATCCCTTCGAGGACGGCAACGGTCGCATCGGACGCGCCATCGCTGAGAAGGCCATCTCTGAGGGATTGGAGCAAGCCACCCTGCTTGCCCTGTCTCAGACCATCAACCGTGGGCGCAAGACCTACTACGAGATGCTTGAGGTCAGCAACAGGGACAACGAAATTACCGACTGGCTCATCTACTTTGCGCGAACCGTCATTGAGGCCCAATCACAGGCACAGAACTTGGTGGATTTCATCATCGCCAAGACCAAGTTCTATGATCGTCTTCGGGGGCAGCTCAACGAACGCCAGAACAAGGCCATCGCTCGCATGATGCGCGAGGGACCGGAGGGGTTCAAAGGCGGACTCAGCGCGGAGAAATACATCAGCATCACCGGCACCTCGCGCGCCACTGCAACCCGCGATCTTCAAGACCTTGCGGAAAAGAAAGCGCTCATCCAGACCGGCAGCTTGAAGAGCACACGCTACCATCTTCACATCGCGACTCAGCTGTAACTTCCGAATATCGCGCAGGCCTCACGCCCAAACTTAGTGAGCTTGGTGACGCATCTTCGCAGGGATCCAAAGCATCCACATCAGTGGAGAATGCCCAGGGCGACGACGCGGGAGATAAGGCGCTTCATGGTGGAGATGAATTCAGGAACAGTGGGAGCTCACAGCCCCTTCAAAACCTCGAGTGCTTTTGTCTCAAAAATTTTCTGCCACGCGGCTGCTACGAGCGAGTCGCAATCCTCCTGCGCGTAGCCTGTGTTGTTACGTTGCTAGACTGTAGGCAATTGCGTGTTGTTCATCTCGACGTCATCTCTCCTTCGTCACCACTTCTACCACGGTGATGCCGCGACCCGGCACGCGGATACTGAACTTCGATCCTTCGGGGCGGATGGCTACGGAGGGAAAACTGGTGAGCACTTCCACGGACTGGATCGGCTGGCCGATGTTGATCTGGGGACGCGCGTAGGTGGTCGTGCGATTCTTGATGGCGATGCGGATGCGGCCATCCGCCTGCTCCACGGGCATGAGCGCCACGGAATCACTCTCAGCGGTCACTGTGATGGGAGTGGAGATGCGTTGGAGCGTTTGCGCGCAGGCTTGGATGAAGCTGGTGGACACTTTGCGATAGGCGAGCTCATCCCAGAAGCTGCGCGGGATTGTTAAACTCATCACATCGCCCAGCGGTGTCTCTTCGTCGTCCTTCGTGATGTCCGGAGGCATTGCACCATAGACGCCGCACCACAGTTCGTTCGGCGCATAGACATCGCAGAACTCCACGGCCGTCTTGGGCAGCGTGTCGGTCTTTCGCCCAACGAGCATGATCGGACCACCTCGATAGCGCATCACAGCGGCGAGTTCATCGGGCGGCAAAAGATGCGCATTCGGCACGAGCAACGCACCATGTGCCTTTTCCACAGCACTCACATCAATGGTGCATTGCACCGTGGCGCCCGAAGCCATGAGGCGCGCGAGCAGGCGATGCGTGTGCCACGTTCGCGTTTGGATGAAGTCACTCATCTCTGCGCGAAATGCGGCGTCCGACCACACCACCGTCGCTCCGAGCGCACGCTGCGGCAGTGGTGAAAACGCCAGCTTCCAGCGATCCTCGAGCCAGCGCCATTCATCGCGCTTCAAGCCATCGCCCAGGCAGACGAGAAAGCCATCCGCCCTTGCCCGCAGTGAGGCGTCGGCCTTGGTGTGGAAGACATTCGCCAGCGAGTAGATCTCGCGTTCCAGCACGGTCGGGATGTGCCGTATGGCGTCCCATTGCTCCACCACGTCATGCACGTTGTGAAGGAAGATGAGCTTTGTGTCCGGCACGGAGGCGCGCAGTAGCATCAGCATGGAGAGGAAGTCATCGTGGCGATCTTCTTTGCCGAGACGCGGGTCCATCGCAAGACCGGCGGCCACCGTCTCGACAATGATCGCATCCACGCCCGAAGCTGCGATGCGTTGGTAGTCGATGCCGTAGCGATACAGTGACTCGAATGGCGCGCGCCCCCACGCTGAGTTGATCACCGCCTTCCTGCCAGCGCCATGCAGCGCCGTGACCATCGTTTTCCAAAACCGCGCCCAGCGTTCCGCATAAAATGCGCTCCACTCCGCACGCTTGTGCCGGAGAATCCAGTCCGCGCGGGCGGTGAGTTTCGGGACGTCGAAGACGCATCGTTGCGTGACTATCTCGGGCAATTGCAGCCCGGGAATGGCGGCAAACTGATCGATCATGTCATCCGAGAACGACACCTCCTGCAACGATCCCGACATCGGCCCCCAACCATCCGCGCCATGCCAGCCGTCGAACTCGTAATCGCCGAGCGTCCGCACCATTTGCTTAGCGAAGACGTCCTCGAAGAACGCGCCGTCATTCAGCCGTGCCAGAGGATTCAGCGCCCACGCAAAGCCGCTATTCTTCCACACCGGCAGCACCTCGCGATGATCGCTGATCCATTCGCGATGCGATTTGTCGCGCGAGTATTTGGCAAAGAGGCTCAGATAGACCTGCACCCCGCGCCCGCGCAAATTCCGGATCAGCGAGCGCAGTTGATGATTCGTCCACGCCTGCCGCTTCCTCTCTTGATTGAACTCATGCCCATCCCGCGAGCAATACTCTGCGGCCAACGCGGACTCCGTCACCATCCCCGCATGAGAAAGCACGAAGTCCGGTGACCCGATGAGCAAACAAACCGCCGTCGGCACAAACCCCGCCGTATCGAGATACTGCCCCGCACCGAGATCAGGCTGCTGATTGTCAAACCCGATCAGCTCCGTCCAAACCCACCGCTCATGCGTCCTTATCGGTGGCATGTCCTGGGCAGTGGCAGAGAGGAGCGCACTCCAGGCAACCTACCTGCCACTTGCGGGAGTGGTTGGGTTGGAACCCGGCGTCCAAACTTTGCCGACCAATGTCCGGTGGCGCTTTGAGCCTTCGCCGTAAGTGCGCATGGGAATGTCCGGTCTTGAGGAATGTTCGGGAGTTGGAGTAGATATTGAAGAAATCCCCCGCCATGCAAACTTCCCTCCTTTTTCGACGTGTCATTCTAAGTTCCCTTCTGCTCGCTGAACCGCTGACGGCAGCCCCTCCGGAGCCTTCCTTTCGGGTGCAGACCATCGATTCGGAGGTCCAAATCGGCTATGGAATCGCCATCGCCGACATCAACGGCGACGGCAAGCCCGACATCATTCTTGCCGATCAGAATACGGTTCAGTGGTATGAGAATCCTTCTTGGAAGAAGCATGTCATGGTTGAAAAAGTCACGGAACGGGACAATGTCTGCATCGCCGCGTTCGATATCCATGGGAACGGTAAGGCTGAGGTTGCCATCGGCGCGCAATGGAATCCGGGCGAGACCACCGACTCGGAGAAAAGCGGCGGTGTGTTTTATCTAATTCCGCCAAAAGATCGCACCCAGCGCTGGGAGGCCGTGAAGCTGCACCACGAACCGACGGTCCACCGGATGCATTGGGTGTTGGCGCCTTCGGGCAAGTGGGAATTAGTGGTCAAACCGCTTCATGGACGAGGCAACCGAAACAATGCGGGGGATGGCAGTAAGGTGTACGCTTACGAGATGCCGACAAATCCGCGAGATCCTTGGAAAACCTCGTTGGTGAGCGACTTCACCCACGCCAGCCATAATTTCCAGCCGATCAACTGGGACAAAGATCCCGAGCACGAATTACTCACCGCCGCCAAAGAGGGCGTGTTTTGGTTTGGGCGCAGTACGGGGGCTTGGAAAAAGCGGCAGTTATCCGAAAACTGGGCGGGTGAAGTGCGTGATGGGAAGCTTCCTGGGGGCGTTCGTTTTTTTGCGACGATCGAGCCGATGCACGGAACTACGGTGGCATTTTACACCGCCCCCGACTCGGGCAAAGGCCTCTGGAAAAGGCAGGTTCTGGACGATTCACTTTTGGATGGGCACGCCGTGGTGGTGGCAGATTTTCTGGGCACGGGTAGTGACCAGATCGTCGCCGGTTGGCGTGGTTTGAATCCCAAGGGCGTTCCCGGTGTCCGTCTGTTCACCCCGCTGGACAACGAGGCCAAAGAGTGGCGAACCACGGCAATTTCTGGCGATGAAGTTGCCATTGAAGACATCAAGAGCGCGGACTTGGATGGCGACGGCAAGCCCGATCTGGTGCTTGCGGGGCGCCAAACAAAAAATCTGCAGATCCTGTGGAACCAAGGCGCGAAGCGTTGAGCGGCCTCGTGAAGTGGACTGGCGTTACACGGATTCTCTTCCCAGCTTGCCATTGATCTGACGCATGAGACCGAGCGGATTTTCGTTCCGTAGCTCCGGCGGCAACGCTGCTGCTGGAACGTTTTGGTAGCACACCGGGCGGACCCAACGCAAAATTGAAGCGGTGCCCACGCTGGTGAAACGGCTGTCCGTCGTCGCTGGATAGGGACCGCCGTGTTGCATGGCCGTGCTGACCTCCACCCCAGTCGGAAACCCGTTGATAATCAGCCGCCCCGCCTTGCGCTCCAAAATATAGAGCAGCTCCTGCGCTCCGGCGAGATCCGCCTCCGTTCCTTGGATGGTTGCCGTCAATTGCCCGTTGAGGCTTTCCGCGACTTGTAACAAATCCGCCATGTCCCGCGCCTCCACGAGCAAGCCGGCGGGACCAAAGATCTCCTCCCGCAGACAGGGCTGCGCAAAAAAGGTGTCTGAACTGACGCCCAACAATACGGCCTGTCCCTGCGTGAGGCCTGCATCTGCATCCGCGTGGGAGCGTGCTAAAACGTTGACGCCCTTGGTGTTCAGCGCAGTATTTACTGAGGATACGTACGCATCGCGGATCCCCGGGTGAAGCATCGTTCCGGGTGCGACCGAGCGAATGGCGGGTTCGATGGCGGCCTTGAAGGCCTCTAGGTCCGTCCCGATGAGCGCAAAAGTCAGTCCGGGCTTTGTACAAAACTGACCGGCGCCCAGCGTGATAGAGTTTTTCAATCCTTCAGCGATTTGCGCGCCTCTTTCCCGCAGTGCGCCCGGTAGGATGAAAATGGGATTAAGACTGCCCATTTCGGCGAAAACCGGGATGGGTTCAGGTCGAGCCGCCGCCGCATCCAATAGCGCCCGTCCGCCCCGATGGGAACCCGTGAAGCCTACTGCGCGGGTTTTGGGATGCCGCACTAGGGCCATTCCAATTTCGTGGGAACTTCCCTGAAGAAGCGAAAATACGCCCGGCGGTAGACCGCAGGATTGAGCTGCTTTGATTACGGCGCCTGCCACGAGTTCGCTAGTGCCCGGGTGCGCCGGGTGTCCTTTGACGATCACTGGGCAACCCGCTGCCAAAGCGCTTGCGGTGTCACCTCCTGCCACGGAGAAGGCGAGGGGAAAGTTGCTCGCGCCAAACACTACCACCGGCCCGATAGGAACGAGTGCCCTGCGCAAATCCGGGCGGGGTAGGGGCGTTCGCTCGGGAAGCGCGGTGTCAATCCGGGCATCGCACCAAGAGCCCTCCCGGAGCACCTCTGCGAAGAGCCTGAGCTGCCCCACCGTCCGTCCGCGTTCCCCGGTGAGTCGGTCAAGTAACAGTCCTGTTTCCTGGTGCGCTCGCTCTAGCAATTCGTCCCCCAAAGCCATTATCTCCGCAGCGATTGTTTCCAGAAAAATTGCACGTTCTCCGGAAGTGCTTTGGCGAAAAGCCGCGAAAGCCGCCTGCGCGGAATTCAGTGCCACGTCGGCATCTGGGGCGTTGGCCTCATGGAAATTTGGTTCCAGAGAGACCCCCTTGCGTGGGTCGAAGGCGGCGAAGGTTTTAGTGCTCGCGGGGAGAGGAGTTCCCTCGATGAGGCTTTTTCCGTGAAGTGACATAATATGGGAGGTTTAGGCGATATGGTTGACGAGGCAGCCGATGGAGCCGATGGAGATGCGGACTTCATCACCTGAGGCCAGTGTGAATTCGTTTGGAGGAACCAATCCGGTGCCCGTGAGTAAGTAGCAGCCTGCGGGGAAGCTGTTGTCTCGCCAAAGCCATTCCGCGAGTTCCGCCGGGGTGCGTTTCATTTGAGAGAGGGCGGTGCCTCCATCGAAGACGACGCTTCCGGAGCGCAGGATGGAGAGGGTGATGGGCGTTTCGGGAGCGAGGGGCGGGCAAACTACAAGTCCCGGCCCGAGGCCGCAGCAGTGGCTCCAGACTTTTGCCTGGGGAAGGTACAACGGATTTTCCCCCTCGATATCCCTCGAACTGAGATCATTGCCCACAGTGTAGCCGAAGATTTTTCCCTCCACATTGAGTGCCAGCGCTAATTCGGGCTCCGGCACGTTCCATTTGGAGTCCGTTCGCAGCCGCAACGTGGAGCCCGTGCCGAAAACCCGATGCGGGGTTGCTTTGAAAAAAATCTCTGGCCGATCCGCATCATAAACTCGGTCGTAAAAGGTGCCGCCGCCCGCGTCTTTGGACTCCTCGATGCGGGCATCGCGTGAACGCAGATACGTCACGCCTGCGGCCCAAACTTCCTGACTTTGAATGGGCGCGTGAAAGTTGGAGGGGGCGACAATGGGCGTGGCTCCCGCAAGGGCCGCCGCGAGCCATTGAGCCGGGTCACGTTGTTGAAACAGCTCGTCCAGATGGGGTTCAGCGAGTGTGAACCAATCCCCGGCGCGCTGGGCGACAAGACCGGTGGAGCAACAATACACAGTGATGGAGGGTGTCATTCCCTACATTGGACTCGAACACGACAAAAAGGTGAAGCGCGAAGGCTGCATCCAAACCCAGAGTGGGCAGGTTCAGCGTTTTCTGGCTAACTGATTACCCCATGTCTGACACCCCAGCGCCTTCCAAAGAGTCCATCTATGAAATCCGCACCCACTCGCCCGGACCGGCGGGCGCCTTGCCCTTGACGGAAGAGCTACTCAGCGAAAGCCCCAGTGGCGATATCTTCGGCTTGACCCAAAACGCCGGCATGGGCTGGGATCCCGCAGGCGTCGCCGCCAAGTCTTTTCTCATTCTCAGCACCCAAGGCGGGCTGCGCGCACCCGACGGTAAGCCCGTGGCGCTGGGATATCACACTGGCCACTGGGAGATCGGGCTGCTGGTTAAAGAGGCTGCCGACGAAATTCGCCGCCAGGGCTTTTTGCCGTTTGCCGCCTACTGTTCGGATCCCTGCGACGGTCGCACTCAGGGCACCACGGGGATGTTCGACAGTTTGCCGTTTCGCAACGACTCGTCGCTGGTGTTCCGGCGCTTGATCCGTTCGCTGCCTCGGCGGGCGGGGGTGATCGGGATCGCCACTTGCGATAAGGGACTTCCTGCCATGATGATGGCCCTTGCCGCAATGCACGATCTTCCGTGCGTGCTGGTGCCCGGCGGCGTCACCTTGCCTCCCAGTGTCGGAGAGGACGCCGGAGCCGCGCAGACCATCGGCGCTCGGTTTTCGCGCGGCCTGCTCACTTTGTCCGAGGCAGCGGAACTGGGCTGCCGCGCCTGTGGTTCGCCCGGGGGCGGGTGCCAGTTTTTGGGGACGGCGGCCACCTCGCAGGTCGTTGCCGAAGCGCTGGGAATGGCGTTGCCGCACTCCGCGCTCGCCCCGTCGGGGCAGCCCGTCTGGACGGACCTCGCCACGCAGGCCGCCCGCGCCGTCACCAACTTGGAGGCGCGTGGGTTGACCATGCGCCACATCCTCACGCAGGCGAGCGTCCGCAATGCAATGATCGTGCACGCTGCCTTCGGCGGTTCCACCAATCTGCTTCTCCACATTCCCGCAATCGCCCACAGCGCCGGGCTTCCGCGGCCGACTGTCGCGGATTGGATCGAGGTTAATCGTCAGGTGCCACGGCTCGTGGATGTCCTCCCAAACGGACCAAAATTCCACCCTACCGTCCGCGCATTTCTCGCCGGCGGCGTACCCGAGGTCATGCTGCATTTGCGCGCTCTGGGCCTGCTGGATACCTCGGTGCTCACTGTCACTGGGCTGACTTTAGGTGAAAATCTCGACCATTGGGAATCCTCCGAGCGCCGGGTTCGTTTCCGCGCTTTGCTCAAAAAACTGGACGGGGTGGAACCGGATGACGTGATCATGTCACCGGATTTAGCACGCGCGCGCGGCCTCACCAGCACCATGGTGTTTCCCGTGGGCAACCTTGCTCCGGAGGGTTCTGTGATTAAGAGCACGGCAATCGATCCGAGTGTCGTGGACGCTGACGGCGTCTATCGCAAGGAAGGCCCGGCGCGTGTGTTTATGAGCGAGGCGAGCGCCATAGCCGCCGTTCGTGAAGGGCGCATTCAGGCGGGTGACGTGATGGTTTTGGCCGGCGTCGGCCCCATGGGCACAGGCATGGAGGAGACTTACCAAATCACTTCTTCTCTCAAACATCTGCCTTTTGGTAAGCACGTGGCCCTGATCACAGACGCCCGCTTCTCAGGCGTCTCCACGGGCGCTTGCATCGGGCATCTCGGACCGGAGGCGTTGGCGGGCGGCCCCATCGGCAAGGTGCGCGAAGGCGACCGGATCAGGATTTCCATCGACCGGCTCAACATGACTGGCACCCTGGATCTGGTAGGCGAAGGCACCCTGCGTTTTTCGCCGGAAGACGGGGCCCGTCTTTTGGAATCCCGCGCTCCAAATCCCGACCTCGCGCCGCACCCTAAATTGCCGGAGGACACCCGCCTTTGGGCTGCCCTTCAACAGGTCAGTGGCGGTACGTGGGGCGGATGTGTTTACGACGTGGATGCAATCCTCGCCGCACTCAAAAGTCGCTAGCGGGCCCCAGAATTCTTTGCGCTTGGAATTATGTTTTTAAAGGCGCCGAAATCCGTTGAACTGAAGCGACCATCCCTCTGAACTCGAGCATTATTATGTTATTACCCCCACAGCCCCCTATTTCCGATAACCCCCTGTCTCGCCGTACTTTTTTGCAAGTGGCGGGCGCTTGCACCGGCGCTGTGGTTGCCGGTATGCCGTCTTTTGTCCAAGGTTCCCCGACGGCAACCATTCTTGAGACCAAAGTTATCAGTAAGCAGCCTGAGTATTACAACGGTTGGCCTACCCTCGCGCGCAGGGCCAACGCAGAGCTGTGGCTGACCTGGTCAGGGGGGCGTGAAAAACATGTTTGCCCCTTTGGACAAGTCCACTCAATGACCTCCCGTGACAATGGCGAGACGTGGACCTGGCCACGCGTGCTCCTCGACAGTGCCACGGATGATCGGGATTCCGGCGTGATTGAAACCGTCAAGGGAACGCTGCTGGTCACTACGTTCACCTCGATTGCTTACAAGCCCATCCTAGAGAAGGCCAACATGCCGCCAGAGCAACTCGCCAGATGGAACGCTTGCGACGCGCGCTTGACTGACGCGGAGCGCCAGGCTGATGGCGGCGAGTGGTTGATCCGCTCCACTGATGGCGGCAAAACTTGGTCCCCGCGCCTGCCGACCATCGTCAACAGTCCGCATGGCCCGCTTCAGTTGCGCAACGGCCGCCTTCTTTACGCTGGCAAAAAGCTGTGGGGCGACCAGAAAATCGGTGTTTGTGAATCCAAGGATGACGGACTCACTTGGCAATGGCTGGCAGAAATTCCGACACGCAATGGGGACGCCTTCAAAGAGGGCTACCATGAATTACACGCAATCGAAGCAAGCAACGGCAAGCTGCTCGTCCAGATCCGCAACCAGGGTAAAAACGCCAATTCAGGAGAGACCTTGCAAACCGAGTCTAAAGACGGAGGAAAAACGTGGAGCGAACCGCACTCCATTGGCGTCTGGGGCCTTCCTTCGCATCTATTAAAACTTCGCGACGGACGGTTGCTGATGACTTACGGGCATCGTCGTTCGCCTTTTGGAAACCAGGCCCGATTGAGCATCGACAACGGTCAGACTTGGGGCGAAGCGATGAGCATTTCCGAAGACGGCATTCAGGGAGACCTCGGCTACCCCAGCACAGTGGAACTGGGCGATGGTTCGCTCCTGAGCGTCTGGTACGAGAGTATGCAGGAGCCAAAACTTGCAGTGTTGCGTCAGGCCCGGTGGATGTTGGGATAAAAAGGGCCCCTCTTTTTGGTCCGAATCGCATTCTTGCTTTAAAACACTTGCAGGTTGGCCCTTCAGGGGGCGGCGTAGGTCAAAACTTCAATCTGGAGAAAGGCGGGGTTGAGATTTTGGTGACCGCGCCTATCATGGTGGGATGGAAACCCCCAGTTCAGATTGCGAGCGGTGTATTTTTTTGGCGGGCGGCGAGACTCCGTTAACCGAGTTTTTGGTTTACAGGGCTTCGGCTCAAGTCTTGCTCCCGTACTCTGAATGCCGCGTTTCTGCTCAAAGATTGCTGCGCGATGCTAATTGGCTCTGCTAAGTTTGAGTCTGAGTTTCACGGATCGCTTTTTGTCTTCAATGGCCTTTTTGTTCGATTGTCCGCATTGCACGCAGAGTTTCGAAGCTGAACTCGATCTGTGTGGCTCCACCTGCAACTGCCCGAGTTGCGGCCAGCTCTTTTTGGTGCCTGAGTTGGAGCCCGAGGTCATGGCAAGGTTGCGGGAGCAGGAAGCGGCTCAACTGGCTGAGGCCGCTGCCGCCAAGCCAAAGAGCACGCGGGGCAAGCGGCCGGCCGGCGCCAAAGGCGGTTCCAAGCCGAGGGAAGAGGCACCTGCAATGGAGCCGATTCCGGAGAGCGGCCTTGCGATGGAGGAGCGGCTTCATTTTGAGACGCGTTTACAAACGGTCGAGCTAGCCATGGACGCGGCTTTGCGGCGGTTAAACGAAGCGGAGCTGGCCAAGGCTACTCTGGAAGCGTCGCGAGGGAAGCTCGAGGCCGAGTTAAAACAGGAGTCGAGCAAGGCGGTTCGCCAGCAGGGGGAATTTAAAACGGAGC